>JABGTH010000230.1 GCA_018647275.1 Paracoccaceae bacterium | reverse complement strand
CGCGGCGCTAGGTTTTCGTCCGTGTGGGCAGTGAAACTGACGAAGGCCAGTGGTGAGCAGTGGAATAAGAAAACTCATGAGGGCCTCAACACTATGTGAAGCTCCCAGTCTCTCAGATGTTATCTGATTTGAACAATCACGTCGGCGTTAGCCGTTGATCATTTTCGATTGGCGCACGATCACTTCAGCTTGTTTAATGGACGCAATGTCCACAAGACGGCCCTTGTAAACAGTGGCACCTTCGCCGTTTTCGGTTGCTGTTTGCATCGCGGCCAAAATTTCGCGTGCCTCTGCAACGGCTTCGGCGGAGGGGGTGAAGACTTCGTTCGCAAGGCCTATTTGTTTTGGGTGGATCGCCCATTTTCCAACCATGCCTAATGTAGCGGAGCGACGTGCTTGGGCGCGGAACCCTTCGTCATCAGAGAAGTCGCCGAAGGGGCCGTCGACGGGCAAGATGCCGTAGGTGCGACAGGCAGCAACAATGGCGGCTTGGGCCCAGTGCCACGGGTCCGACCAATGTTTTTGTTCGCCTTGCAGCATGTAATAGTCGTCTTGGGTGCCTCCGATGCCCGTTGTTTGCATGCCCATGGAGGCAGCAAAATCTGCGGCTCCAAGGCTCATCGCTTGCAGGCGTGGTGAAGAGGCTGCGATTTCTTCGACGTGGGTCAGGCCCGCGGCGGATTCGATGATCACTTCAAAGGAAATGCGTTTGGTGCGCCCCTTTGCGGCCTCAATAGCTGTGACCAAAGCATCGACAGCATACACATCTGCAGCGCATCCGACCTTGGGGATCATGATTTGATCAAGGCGCTCGCCGGCTTGTTCCAGTAGGTCAACCACATCGCGATACCAATAAGGGGTGTCGAGGCTATTGATGCGTACGGACAGTGTTTTGGTGCCCCAATCGATTGTGTTTATCGCCTCAATGACATTCTGGCGGGCGATGTCTTTGTCTGAAGGGGCAACTGAGTCCTCGAGGTCAAGATTAATCACATCCGCAGCAGAGGCTGCCATTTTCGCGAACAGTTTGGTGTTTGAGCCTGGGCCAAACAACTGGCACCGGTTTGGGCGTGTGGGAGCTGTGGGTTGAATGCGGAAGCTCATGACGGGCACCTTTCGGAGAGGTTTTTGCAATAATGTTACGAATCTGGATGTTTGTTAGTTATTAAATTACCTTACGGGCTGCAAGGTGGAATTTTCGTCTGCTCAAAGTCGGGCGAGAGATGGAATGAGTCGCCCTGGATTGGAGTGAGCGGTGGAATCTTTGCTATTTTTATCAGAATACGCTCGATTCTTCGACATTAAGTGCAAGTAAAGGGGTGAAAAGAATGAAGTTCCACTAAATTTCGCTGAAATTACTATGGAAACGTATTCTTGGGAGCATCTGCAATGATCAAAACACCTTATCTTCTGTTCTTGGGCGACGCGCCTGACCAATTGGCTGCAAAAGTTGCGCAAGGCATTAAAGACTGGCGCCCTGACAACGCTGTCGCACAATTCCGTATGGATGGCTGTGGCGCTGACGTTGGTTTGAGCGACATGACTTTGGCTGAGGCGCAAGCTGCTGGCGCAAAGACGCTTGTTATTGGCGTTGCAAACCGTGGCGGCATTATCTCTGCTGCGTGGAAAGAAATCCTGATTGAAGCGTTGAACATGGGCTACGACCTTGCGTCTGGCCTGCACAACCTTCTGGCTGATGAAGCTGATCTGGTTGCAGCTGCTGAAGCGAATGGCCGCGAATTGCACGACGTGCGTATTGCATCGGTTGATTACCCAATCGCATCCGGCAAGAAGCGCTCTGGTAAGCGCGTCTTGGCTGTAGGCACAGATTGTTCTGTTGGTAAGATGTACACGGCATTGGCATTGGACAAAGCTATGCAGGCCAAGGGCATGAAGTCTACATTTCGTGCAACGGGTCAGACAGGTATTTTGATCACTGGCGACGGTGTGCCGCTCGATGCAGTTGTTGCGGATTTTATGGCGGGTTCGGTTGAGTATCTGACCCCACCAAATGATGATGATCACTGGGACGTCATTGAGGGCCAAGGGTCTTTGTTTCACGTGTCATATTCTGGTGTGACGATGGCGTTGATCCACGGTGGTCAGCCTGATGCTTTGATCCTGTGCCACGAACCAACGCGCGAGCACATGCGCGGTTTGCCGGAATACACCCCACCAACAATGCAGCAAGTTGCGGACCTTGCGTTGCCTTTGGCGCGGGTTGGCAATCCTGAATGTCAGGTTGTAGGTATCGCGGTCAATACGCAGCATTTGTCCGAGGAAGAAGCGCTTGCTTATTTGGTGAGAGTTGAAGCCGAGATGGGTCTGCCAGCGGTTGATCCATATCGTTTTGGCGCTGAGCGTTTGGCGGATGCTTTGGCTGCACTTTAAAGCTAAAATACTTTTGCTCCTTCCGGACCCTCTGGGGGGAGTTTATTTTGTAAGATGAACGGGTGGGCTCATGCAGATTGATGTGACGCGGGACGTGTTTAAGTTGGCGCAGGTTTTTACCATTGCGCGTGGGTCGCGTACCGAAGCGCAAGTTTTGACCGTTAAGTTAAGTGATGGACAGCATGTCGGCTGGGGCGAATGTTTGCCCTATGCCCGATACGGCGAAAGCCTTCAGTCTGTGACGGATGAAATCACGGGTTTGCCTGACGCATTTTCGCGGTTCGATTTGTATGATCTTTTGCCTGCAGGAGCGGCGCGCAACGCTGTGGATTGTGCGTTGTGGGATTTGGAAGCCAAGCGTGCAGGAAATCCTGTTTGGGAGTTGGCGGGCCTTGAGGCCCCGGGTCCTGAGATTACGGCCTATACGTTGTCTTTGGACACCCCTGAGGCGATGAAAGCGCAGGCAGCCCTTCATGCGTTTCGCCCGTTGTTGAAGATTAAGTTGGGTACCCCTGATGACATGCCCCGCCTCGAAGCCGTGCGTGCGGGGGCCCCTAAGTCTACAATTATTGTAGATGCGAATGAGGGATGGTCTGCTGAGGTTTATGCTGACCTCGCGCCGCATTTGGTGCGCTTGGGCGTTGAGTTAGTGGAACAACCGTTGCCTGCAGGTGAAGATCATGCCCTTTTGGGGATGCAGCGTCCTGTGCCTGTTTGTGCGGACGAGTCATGCCATGACCGTTCAAGCCTTGCGGATTTAAAAGGCAAATATGATGTCGTGAACATTAAGCTGGACAAAACCGGCGGGTTAACTGAGGCGCTTGCCCTGCGCGATGCGGCCATCGCACAGGGCTATGAAGTTATGGTTGGTTGCATGGTTGGCAGCTCACTTGCGATGGCACCGGCGACCCTCGTTGCACAAGGTGCGTCCTTTGTTGACCTTGACGGCCCGCTCTTGTTGGCCGAAGACCGCGATGAACCTTTGATTTTTGACAACGCTGGTGTGCACCCGCCATCAGCAACACTGTGGGGATGAGACAGATGCGGACTGTATATTTGAACGGCGAATACCTACCGGAAAATGAAGCCAAGGTGTCGATCTTTGACCGTGGGTTCCTAATGGCCGATGGCGTTTATGAAGTGACCTCTGTTCTGGACGGCAAACTGGTGGACTTTGATGGTCATGCGGTGCGTTTGGAACGTTCTTTGACTGAGTTGGGTATGAAGAACCCGATTTCCAAAGAAGACCTGTTGACGGTGCACCGTGAGTTGGTGTCGTTGAACGATGTTGTTGAGGGTGGCGTATATCTGCAAATCACCCGCGGCGCGCCTGCGGATCGTGATTTTGTATTTCCTGATCCAGAGACGACACCTTGCACCGTTGTGTTGTTCACCCAATCCAAGCCGGGCGTGACCGAGAGTGCCGCGTCAAAGAATGGCATCAAAGTGATTTCAATTGCGGACGAGCGTTGGGGCCGTCGTGACATCAAGACCGTTCAGTTGCTTTACCCGTCTATGGGTAAAATGATGGCAAAGACTGCGGGTTGTGACGATGCGTGGTTGGTTGAGGACGGTCAGGTGACTGAAGGTACATCCAACAACGCCTATATTGTTAAAGGTAATCGGATCATTACGCGCGCATTGTCGAACGACATCTTGCACGGGATCACCCGCGCAGCTGTTTTGCGTTTTGCCAAAGAGGCGCAGATGGAAGTGGAGGAACGCAACTTCACCATCGAAGAAGCGCAGGGTGCAGATGAAGCATTTATCACGTCAGCAACCATGTTCGTGAATGGTGTGGTCGAGATTGATGGCGCAATGATTGGCGATGGAACGCCGGGCAATGTGTCTAAGCGTCTGCGCGAAATCTATCTTGATGAGAGTATGAAAAAAGCGATTTGATCGTGGCGACGGGGTGAACCCCGCCCCACGGTATTTGAAGGGGGCGGTGCTGCAATGCACGGCCCCTTTTGCTTTTAGTCTTTGTGGGTCTCGGTGAATTTCGCTTGCTGCTCACCTGTCGCCTCGGTCTGATAGTTGGCTTTCCACTCGTCCATGGTCATGCCGTAGAACGCCTCGCGGCCTTCGTCTTTGCTCATCTCAATGCCGCGTTCGTTTGCAGCCTCTTGATACCAACGTGACAAGCAGTTGCGGCAAAAGCCTGACAGGTTCATCATGTCGATGTTTTGTACATCGGCGCGGTCTTGCATCAGGTGTTGGCGCATCCGGCGGAAAGCGGCGGCTTCGATTTCGAGCTGTGTTTGAGCGTCCATATGATTTGATCCTTTTGCGATTCTGTTCAGGTGTTGGGTGATCTTATGTCTAAATGAATAGCCCATGGGGCCCTTACATTGAATTAGTCATAGAAGTTTCACCTAATTTCATCATAGGTTTTAGGTGAGTTGCTTCCGAAAGGGAATTGGGTGATAAGCGCCCAAATGATAGCGGTAACATAAGTTAAAAACGAGGAATCCCCCAGCATGAGACGTCTGCGCAATGTGAAAGTCGTGGCCACTTTAGGTCCAGCATCCGAAACATATGAAACAATTCGGGCACTTCACGAGGCGGGCGCGGATGTGTTTCGTTTGAATATGTCTCACGGTAGCCACCCTGAGATTTCCGAAAAGCACGCGATTATTCGCAAGGTTGAAGCGGATTTGAACAGCACAATTGGCATCCTCGCCGACCTTCAGGGTCCGAAGTTGCGTGTTGGTATGTTTGCTGCGGAAGAAGGCGAAATGCTGGTAAACGGCGAAAAGTTCCGTCTCGATCTTGACCCAGCTGAGGGCGACATCAACCGCGTTTGCCTACCGCACCCTGAGATTTTCCAAGCGCTTGAAGCGGGCGCAAGCCTGTTGGTGAACGACGGCAAAATCCGTTTGAAGGTTGAAGAATGTGGCAAAGACTTTGCTGATTGCGTTGTCATCAATGGCGGCCAAATTTCAAACCGTAAGGGCGTGAACGTTCCCGACGTTGAGCTTCCGTTGGCCGCGTTGTCGGGCAAAGACCGTGCTGATTTGGAATTTGTTTGTGAGTTGGGTGTGGACTGGTTGGCGTTGTCTTTCGTTCAGCGCGCAGCTGACGTTGAGGAAGCCCGCGGGATGGTTCAAGGCCGTGCTGCGATCTTGTCCAAGATTGAAAAACCAAATGCAGTCGACCGCTTTGAAGACATCCTAGCTGTCAGTGATGGCATCATGGTTGCTCGTGGCGATTTGGGTGTTGAGCTGCCGGTACAGAACGTACCACCGATTCAAAAACGTTTGATCCGTATGTGTCGTGCGGCCGCTAAGCCAGTAATCGTTGCAACCCAGATGCTGGAAAGCATGATCGAAAGCCCAATGCCAACACGCGCAGAGGTCTCCGATGTTGCAACTGCGATTTATGAAGGGGCTGACGCTGTGATGCTCAGCGCTGAAAGTGCTGCTGGCGATTTCCCAATCGAGGCTGTGCAAACAATGGACAACGTCGCACGCGAAGTTGAACAAGATCCAACATACCGCGAGATTATTGAAGCGAGCCGTGTTGTTGAACACCGCTCGGTTGCTGTTGGTATCGTATCTGCAGCCCGTGAAATTGCGGAAACAACAGACATTAAAGCAATTTGCTGCTTTACTCAAAGTGGAACAACTGCGTTGTTGACTGCACGTGAACGCCCACGGGTTCCAATCATCGCGATGACGCCATTGGTGAATACCGCACGTCGTCTGGCCCTGACTTGGGGTACGAACTGTGTCCTGACTGGCAACATGGATCGCTTTAAGGGTGCCGTTGTAAGCGCTGCAAGTGCTGCACGCGCTGAAGGTTTGGCGACTGAGAAAGACCAAATCGTTGTGACCGCGGGTGTACCGTTCAACGTTCCAGGCAGCACAAACATTTTGCGTGTTGCACCATGTGACGAGCGTTTGATCTTTAACACTGATCCAGACTAAGCCGTAGATTGGTGTAGGGATTACGTGTTATGGATGTTTCAATTCCTTCGATGGTGTCTGCAATGAGTGACCGTCGTAAGTCTAGGGCGTCCATTTTCACTATTTTGATCGCGGGTTGTTTAATTCTGTACGCAATCAAATCAAAGCCAGGAGGCTATGCGGTGTAGGACATTCCTGATGTGTTTTTTTACGTGGTCGCCAAATTTATACCGTAGGCTTTTCGGTTCTGGTGTCTGAGGCCACTAGATCTAGGGTTTTGGCTGTTTTTTAGGGAAAACTCAGCATTTGCGCTTGCCCTGATCATCCAGTCCGCCTAAAGACCAACTTCGTTCCGCGCGTCCGGCTAAATGGCATGCCGAGTCGCGCAACTACCGAACTCAATATTAAGGAGACGGAAATGCCAAAGATGAAGACGAAATCAAGTGCAAAGAAGCGCTTTAAGATTTCCGCGACCGGTAAGGTCATCGGAGGTCAAGCTGGCAAACAACACGGTATGATCAAACGCACAAACAAGTTTTTGCGTAACGCGCGTGGCACGACTGCACTGTGCGCTGCCGACGCTAAGATCATCAAGGGCTTCATGCCCTACGACCGCTGAGCCAGAAGGAATAAGATATGTCCAGAGTTAAAGGTGGCGTAGTCACCCACGCCCGTCACAAAAAAGTAATCAAAGCTGCCAAAGGTTATTATGGCCGCCGTAAGAGTACTTTTAAAGTCGCACGCCAAGCGGTCGACAAAGCAAACCAATATGCAACCCGTGACCGTCATAACCGCAAGCGCAACTTCCGCGCATTGTGGATCCAACGGATCAACGCGGCAGTACGCTCCCACGACGCAGCGCTTACATATTCGCGCTTCATCAACGGTCTGACACTTGCAGGCATCGAAGTTGACCGTAAGGTTTTGGCTGACTTGGCTGTACACGAACCAGAAGCGTTCGGCACAATTGTTGCACAAGCACAGGCGGCATTGGCAGCTTAAGCGCCACTGTTACCCAAGATTTAGAAAGCCCTGCCTTATTGGTGGGGCTTTTTGCGTTTCTTAGGACGCTCGTCCGATGGAATACGCTTGAGCAACGCACTGACTGGGCAGAGGGTGAAATTCGACACTATAATCGGCCTCACGCATGTCCCGCACCCTAACCTTTGTTCTTTTTTTATCGCTACGTTTATGCAAGCAGGCGCTTATGGCCTAACGTTCATGATGCCCCGCTTGTTCGATAGCTTTGGGGCCAGTGAAAAAGTCGTTGGGGCGATGTTGATGGTGATAACCGTTGTGAAGACGCCGCTGCATTTTTATCTCTTCTTCTTCTTTTTCGGCGGTTTGATGGTTTTGCCCATCTTCTTTTCTTTGAACTTGCGCCGCGCTAACGACTCTGAGTTGGCTTGTTCTTCGGTCGCCAATTTGCTCCACCGCGCCAAACGTTCGGTATCGATTTTGCCCGCCTTAATCGCCGCGAGTATGGCGCAGCCCGGTTCAACCTGATGACTGCAATCCGAGAATTTACACTCAAGTGATAAGTTGTGCAGATCAGGAAACAGATCGCTGATCCCTGACGCCGCATCGGTCACCTGCAACTCGCGCATCCCTGGTGTATCAAGGACCGCGCAGCTGTCGTGGGTTATGTGAAGGTGACGGCTGGTCGTCGTGTGACGTCCCCGAGCATCGGCTTCACGTACGCCTTGGGTATCAACCTCTGATCCTGCCAGCGCATTCACCAATGTGGATTTACCAACGCCGGAAGACCCAAGAAAGGCAACGGTTTGCCCCACCTTGCACCACTTCGCCAACTCGCGCTTTGGCGCATCGCTTAGCGCGTTCAGCACCAAGACGGGTACTTTGTTCGAGATTGCAGTCGCAGCCGTTACAAAGGGTTCCACGTCATCGCACAGATCGGCTTTTGTCAGCACGATCACTGGATCAACGCCTGCCTCAAAGGCCAAAGCGATATAGCGTTCGATACGCGCCACGTTGAAATCACGATTACACGAGGACACGATGAACGATGTATCAAGGTTCGCCGCAATCATTTGAACTTGGCGGTCATGACCCGCGCCGCGCCGTTTGATCAGACTTTGACGATCCAGTACGCGCACTGGCTTGGTCTGTGCCTCGTTGATCAGGATCCAGTCGCCAACGGTAATTTCCGTGTCTGGGTACACAATCGTTGTGTCAACCGTTTCACCAACCACATGCAACGAGTTGCGGTGCACTTGGGTCACACGGGCGGGGGGCGTCAGCGCCATCTCATCTTCATCCAATTGATCTGCAAAAAATGGCTGCCAACCCAGCAACTCAAGAAGTGTTGGTGCGGTATCGGTGTTGATATCCGTCTGGGGCTGATTTTGGGAAGTGTCCCGTGTCATTTATGCGCTTTCACTTAGGTTACTCAGGGAATAGCGGACAAACCGTTCCAGCGTAAGGGGGCAAGGTTGCGCGTGTGACTTGCAATCAACGCTTCGCAACGCTAGCAGAGCATAAGCATTTTTCGGAGGCCGTCATGGACGATCTTAAAGCCAAATATCTAGATCAAATCGCAAACGCTGCTGATGAGGCTGTGTTGGAAGACATCCGCCTTGCTGCCGTTGGCAAAAAAGGTGAAGTCGCGCTGAAAATGCGTGAGCTGGGCAAGATGACCCCAGAAGAGCGCCAAGCTGCAGGTCCTGCCCTGAACGCGCTTAAGGACGAGATCAACAGCGCATTGGCCGCTAAGAAATCTGGTTTGGCGGACGCCGCATTGGACGAACGTCTGCGCAACGAATGGCTGGACGTTACTTTGCCAGCACGCGAACGTCCGATGGGTACAATCCACCCGATTTCTCAGGTCCAAGAAGAGGTGACAGCCATCTTCGCTGAGATGGGGTTTGCGGTGGCTGAAGGCCCGCGCATTGACACGGATTGGTATAACTTTGACGCGCTGAACATCCCCGGCCATCACCCAGCACGCGCCGAGATGGACACGTTCTATATGCACCGTGCAGAGGGTGATGATCGCCCACCGCATGTTTTGCGCACACACACTTCTCCGGTTCAAATCCGTTCTATGGAAAAGACTGGTGCCCCGACGCGCATCATTTGTCCAGGTGGCGTTTACCGTGCGGATTATGACCAAACCCACACACCGATGTTCCATCAGGTTGAAGGTTTGGCGATCGACAAAGACATCTCAATGGCGAACCTGAAATGGGTTCTCGAAGAGTTTGTGAAGTCTTATTTCGAGGTCGACAACGTCGACATCCGCTTCCGCGCCTCCCACTTCCCGTTCACTGAACCATCAGCAGAAGTCGATATTCGCTGCTCATGGGAAGGTGGCACTTTGAAGGTGGGTGAGGGCGATGATTGGCTCGAAATCCTTGGTTCTGGCATGGTGCACCCGAAGGTGTTGCAGGCTGGCGGCATTGATCCGAATGAATGGCAGGGCTTTGCCTTTGGCATGGGGATCGACCGGATCGCGATGTTGAAATACGGTATTCCAGATTTGCGCGCATTCTTTGACAGCGACCTGCGTTGGTTACGTCACTACGGCTTTGCATCTTTGGATATGCCAACATTGCGTGGCGGTTTGAGTAAGTGATTGACTGGCGAGCCGTTATTCTTTTGAATATGGGTCGCCACGTTATTGTGAGGAGACATTTCTGCGCTGATGTCTAGCGTGTGAATATTAAATCCATCACCTTAATGATCACTCTTTTCTCCACCTCTGCTTTTGCACAAAATTCGCAAAATGCTGGTTGTCAGCTTGATACTCCCTGCGAACTGGACAGTGGTCGTAGTTATCACGTCAAAGTCCCTGCCGATTGGGACGGCAAGGCGCGACTGACTGTTTTGATGCATTTTTTATGGCTGGCTGCGCACTGGCGCTTTGCCGGTTCAGCATGACCGGATTTCGGGCGCAACACGTCGTCGTGGCGTGTTGTTGGTTGCGTCGAACGATAATCGTAAGATATGGGATTTCTGGGATAGTGAAACTGATGATTTTCCGTTTGGGGCTGCGGCTTTAGAGGGCGTTGCCAAGAATTATCTCATTGATAAGGATTGAACTTTGGTCTCTGGATATTCCTTTGGGTCTGCAATGGCTTGGCGGTATATTTGTGAAGACGGTAATGATGTCGCGGCCTTGCTCGGGATCTCAGGGAGTTTAGATCAAGATGTTGAATGCCCCCAAGCGCCGCGTAAAATGCGCCATGTGCATGGGACTAATGACATTGTAATGTGTTTTCCGTTTGGGACGGGTGGGGACACGACATACCCCGTGAAATTATGGCGTGATAAGTTTGACTGCGGAGTGGGCCAAGATGCTGGCGCGTGGAATGTTGTGGGTTCCCTGATTTTCCAACGCACCACATGGGAAGACTGCGGCAGCGGTCAAAATGTGGCCCTTGATATACAACCCGGTGGGCATTTTATTCCGCATGTTTGGATTGGGCGACAGTTGGATGAATTGCTGGGAAGGGCACCCACCTATCCATTAAAAGTACCAAAAGCTAACGTATGTTTCACGTCGATATTGTGTCGATGCATCTTACTGATACCAACAGCTGCCACTTGCACTTTTGCCCATTATTTGCCATTGCCGTAGGCAATTCATAACACGGCCCGACAGTCGGGCGTCCAAAGGTGCAGTCTCATGAAATTCACGTTGTCCTGGCTCAAAGATCATCTGGAAACAGAAGCTCCGATTGATGACATCCTATACGCTTTGACCGACCTTGGTCTTGAAGTGGAAGGTGTTGAGGATCGCGGCGCGAAGCTGGCCGATTTTGTAATCGGTAAGATCATGAGTGCGGAGAAACATCCCGACGCTGATCGCTTGCGCGTCTGTCAGGTAGACACCGACGAGGGCATGAAGCAGATCATCTGTGGTGCGCCGAATGCCCGTGAAGGGATCACAGTGGTTGTGGCCAAACCGGGCGTTTACGTGCCGGGCCTTGATATCACCATTGGCGTTGGCAAAATCCGTGGGATTGAAAGCTTTGGCATGATGGCGTCTGAGTCCGAGATGGAGTTATCAGATGAACATGACGGCATCATCGAATTAGACAACGGTAGAGTTGGTCAATCTTTTGTGGATTGGTTGGCGGTAAATGACCCCGCTAAAGTCGATCCAGTGATTGAAATCGCAATCACCCCGAACCGTCCTGACGCATTGGGCGTACGTGGCATCGCGCGTGATTTGGCAGCCCGCGGTTTGGGTAAGTTGAAGCCTGCGCAAGAAGTACACTATGATGGCACGTTCTCTTGCCCTGTCAGTATCAGCATTGATGACGACACATTGGATCAATGCCCCGTCTTCTTTGGTCGCGTAATCCGCGGAGTCAAAAACGGCCCAAGCCCAGAATGGTTGCAAGATCGCTTGCGCGCCATTGGTCTGCGTCCGATTTCATTCTTGGTCGATGTGACTAACTTTTTCACCTTCGACCAAAACCGTCCATTGCACGTGTTTGATGCTGATAAGATCGCTGGCAATGCCTTGCGTATTCACAAAGCAAAGGGTGGCGAGACCATCACGGCGCTGGATGATAAAGAGTACACGCTTGTTGAAGGCATGACCGTTATTTCTGACGACAACGGTGTTGAAAGCATCGGCGGCATCATGGGTGGCGCGGCGTCTGGCTGTACCGAAGAAACGGTAAACGTATTTGTTGAAGCCGCATATTTTGATCCGGTCCGCACTGCTTACACCGGTCGCGCGCTCAAGATTAATTCAGATGCACGCTATCGGTTTGAGCGCGGCATTGACCCTGAATTCACGCCGCAAGGCGTTGAATTGGCCACGCAGATGATCATGAAACACGCAGGTGGCGACGCCTCTGACGTGGTGATTGCGGGTGCGATTCCAGATGTGGCACGTGCCTATAAATTGGATGCGGCACGCGTGCAGTCGTTGGTCGGAATGGAAATTCCTGAATCAACACAGCGTCAAACATTGACCGCTCTCGGTTTCAAACTTGAAGGCGATATGGCGCAGGTTCCGAGCTGGCGTCCTGATGTGCAGGGCGAAGCGGATCTAGTTGAAGAAGTTGCGCGAATTGCCTCCCTTACCAAATTGCAGGGTCGTCCATTGCCACGCCTGACTGATGGTGTGCCAAAGCCGGTGATGACCCCAATTCAGCGCCGTCTTGTTGCTGCGCGTCGCACTGCAGCGGCGCTGGGTTACAACGAATGTGTGAGCTATAGCTTTATCGATCAGGCCAGCGCCAAGTTGTTTGGTGGTGGCACGGATGTGACGATGCTGGAAAACCCAATCAGTGCGGATATGAGCCACATGCGCCCCGCATTGTTGCCAGCGCTTTTGCAAGCCGCAGCACGCAATCAAGCACGTGGTTTTGCCGATATGGCATTGTTCGAAGTGGGTACTGTTTTTGACGGCGGGGAGCCGGGCGAAGAGCATTTGCAGGTGTCTGGTTTATTGATCGGTCGCACAGGTCCAAAGGATGTGCACGGTGCGTCCCGTGACGTTGATGTGTTTGATGCCAAGGCGGACGCCGAAGCGGTGTTGGCAGCCATTGGTGCGCCTGCAAAGGTGCAAATCAATCGTGGTGCGCCAGAGTGGTGGCACCCTGGTCGCCACGGCATAATCTGCCTTGGTCCGAAAAAGGTTATGGGCGTGTTTGGTGAAGTGCACCCACGTATCTTGGCGGCGATGAATGTGAAGGGCCCCGCGATGGCCTTTACTATTTATCCAGAGCAAATTCCGTTGTCACGCAAATCGGGCGCGAGCCGCCGTGCGATGGACATTAGTGATCTACAGGCGGTCGAACGTGACTTTGCCTTCGTAGTGGATTCAGGCGTTGATGCGTTGGCATTGGTCAATGCGGCGGTGGGTGCTGACAAGGCATTGATTGACGGTGTGCGTGTGTTTGATGAATTCATCGGCGGCTCACTGGGTGAGGGCAAGAAGTCTCTTGCGATCACAGTGCGTTTGCAGCCGCGCGACGGCAACTTGAAAGACAAAGATATCGAAGCGCTCAGCGCCAAAGTTATTGATAAAGTCACCAAAGCCACAGGCGGCGTATTGCGCGGTTAAGCGTTAAGGATTGAACAGATGTTGAATGTATACTTG
>JABGTH010000217.1 GCA_018647275.1 Paracoccaceae bacterium | reverse complement strand
GTTGATGCTGCCTTTGAACGTTTTGATAATACTCGTCACGCTAGAGGTGCTATCCCAACAGCTGAGCTGCGCCTTGAGATGCAACAAACCATGCAAAAAGACGCCGCCGTGTTCCGCGCAAGCGACACATTGGCTGAGGGCAAGGCGAAGATGGATGAAGTTGCGACCAAATGGTCCGATATCGGCGTCACTGACCGCTCGTTGGTTTGGAACAGTGATCTGATGGAAACACTCGAATTGGCCAACCTTCTGCCAAATGCTGTGGCTACAATCACCGGCGCTGAAGCACGTAAAGAAAGCCGCGGGGCGCACGCCCACGAGGACTTCCCAGAGCGTGACGACAAAGATTGGCGAGTTCACACATTGGCGACATTCAACGACAAGAATGAGGCAACACTTAGCTATCGCGGTGTGCACCTGGATCCGTTGACAGCCGAGAATGATGGCGGCATCGAGCTTAAGCGTATCGCACCAAAAGTGCGTAACTTCTGATGGGTGTGCGCATCACATGTGCAGCGCTTGGTTTTGTTGCGGCCCTTGCGGGCTGTACTGAAGCCACCAAAGCGGTCGACGAAGTCGCCCGTCGCAGTGCCAAAGCAGCTGTAGCGGAAACGCTTACAACCCGCTTTCCGCTGATGCCAAAAGCGGTGGTAATACCCTTCACAGACTGCATCATCGACAATGCATCAGGCATCGAAATTGGCCAATTCGCCAAAGCTGCCGTTGTCGGTGGTGACGACACAACAGTGGCCTTGATCAGTGAGATTCTGGGCCGCCCTGCAACGCAACAATGTGCAGGCAAAGCCAGCCTTGCGGCCTTGGCCGGATAAAGGAGATACCAAATGGTAGAACTAACGCTCCCGAAAAACTCGCGTATGACAACGGGCAAAACGTGGCCAAAACCTGAGGGCGCAACAAACCTGCGCAAATTCAGCATCTATCGCTGGAACCCGGATGACGGCAAAAACCCACAGCTTGATACATACTGGATCGACTTAGACGATTGCGGCCCAATGATCTTGGATGCTTTGATCAAAATCAAGAATGAAATCGACCCAACGTTGACCTTCCGCCGTTCTTGCCGCGAAGGCATCTGCGGGTCCTGTGCGATGAACATCGACGGCATCAACACGTTGGCTTGTATCTACGGTATGGACGAAGTCAAAGGCGACGTACGCGTTTATCCATTGCCGCACATGCCTGTGGTCAAGGATTTGATCCCAGACCTCACACACTTCTACGCACAGCACGCATCAGTGATGCCGTGGTTGGAAACCAAAACTAACCGTCCTGCGAAAGAATGGCGTCAGTCAATCGACGATCGCAAGAAGTTGGATGGCCTGTATGAATGCGTTATGTGCGCATGCTGCTCAACCAGTTGTCCAAGCTACTGGTGGAACGGCGATCGGTACCTAGGCCCAGCAGCCTTGTTGCACGCCTATCGCTGGATCATTGACTCACGTGATGAAGCAACAGGTGAACGTTTGGACGAACTTGAAGATCCGTTCAAATTGTATCGATGCCACACGATCATGAACTGCGCTAAAACATGCCCTAAAGGTTTGAACCCTGCAGAGGCAATTTCGAACATCAAAAAGATGATGGTCGAACGCCGCGTCTGATCTTAAGCTACAGCTTATCTGAAATGGCCTGCCCTTCTCGGGTGGGCCATTTTTATATCTAAGCACCTTGAGGACCCCATTATGCAAATAGTTGTCTTGCTGATTGCCTTTGGCTTTGTGATGTTCTTTGCGCGGCGCAATGCGCCAACACGCGGATGCCGATGGCGTGCAGACGCAATAGGGGATCGCGGCGCACTTCGTAAATATAAATGCGTGGCCTGCGGCGCAGAGGCCTTTACATCAACCAAAGGCCCACCCAATGATTGCAGATCAAAGCTAAAAACACCCAACTTGTGAGGCCCAAATGATCGAACCCAAAGACGCCGCCGCCCGGCGTGCTGTAAAGCCAGTCATTTGTTATCCAATTGAAACGCTACCTGCGCCGAACATGTCTGTCTATGAAGAGGCCCGTCAGAACCTGACCAAGATTGACGAGGTTTTAGCCCCAGCCCGGGATGCTGCGGTGTTCAACGTGCCTGTAGGCCACTTCTTTCGCATCTCATCGGTTGAGGGGTCCCAAGTTGGCGATCTGAACCTGTGGAATACTAATGACCTTAACGAAAAATTCTATACGGGCAAAACACGCGCTTTGCACGGCACACACATCACCACAGGCCAACAATTGTGGTCCAGCTTCCCACAGTTGCGCCCAATGGCGACGATCACTCAC
>JABGTH010000023.1 GCA_018647275.1 Paracoccaceae bacterium | reverse complement strand
CAACCAACCTTCTTGCCCACGACCACCACCGTGTAAGCGGGCCAGTCCACCATCAGAATGGCGCAAAGTTCGCAGCGTTGGGGTAATGCGCTCAATCGCACCCCGATGCTCATCTGGCACCTCAAGGCCAGCTTCTTCCAGAGCTGCGGCCACCCATGTCAGCAACGCATATACCGCAAGTAACTCTTCAGGATTGCGTGTTGGCAACCCACCCTCATTATCGACTTGAACAAAGCATTCTCTAGCCAACGCTTTTATTGCAGGTCTGGCCAAGTTCTCCATGCCTTGCAAGGAAAGGCCCGCATAAATCAGACCTGTCAGCGCCTCAAAGCGCGGCAAACCAGGGCTCGCGCTGTGCCATCGTTTGGACAAAAAAGCCGTCTGTTGGGCCAGCGATAAGTAGAATGCGTCCGAACGATTACTCTCTTGGCCGCGCAAGACGAATAAGGCATGGTTGATCCAACGAATAAGGCGGCGGCCCGTCAGATCAGGCGTCCAACCTGCACCTGAACCACGACCAAATTGGTAGATCCACTCCCAAAGCCAAGATTGCATGCATGCTCGTGAAGGCGTGTCACCAACGGCGGCCAAATCGTCCATCCACGCAAAGCCATGCAAATCACCCTCAAAAGCTGCATTAGGGGCTTTGAGGGCCCAAATTGATGCAGCAGGGGCTTCGATCAAATATCCAGCAAACAGAAAATTCCCAGCAACCAATTGGCGGCCTTTTGCAAAACTACCAATCGTTCGGGGCTCTGGCGAGGACACAAATCCTGTTGCAGCCCTTTTTCGGGTCGCAAGTCGTGCATAAACACGATTTAGGATACGCGCTTTGCGCGCAGTGAACCCTTTTGGATTTGACATAGTGCTCTGCCTTCTTACGCTCTAGGGGCGTTTGACGGATTGGTACCCTATGAAGGTCAGAAAGTCACTAATTTTGCCTAAATTAAGATGCTTTGGTCAGCACTGCGATATAGAAACCATCCATACCACCCAAATCTGGCCAATAGTCTGGACGCAAACGCAAACCGCCCTCGCTCGTTGTCCAAGACGGATCGACGCCTTCAATGCCCAGCGCATCACGATTCACACTCATATCTAAATGACGTTTTAGCGCTTCTTCAACTTGAACTTCGCCTTCATCAGGCAAAAGCGAACAGGTGCAAAACACCAAACGTCCACCTGGTTTCAGCAACGTCCACGCGTGATCAAGAATTCGCGCCTGGAGATCTATCAGCTCACCAAACTCTGAGCCATCTTTTGCATGTGGAAGATCAGGATGCCGGCGGATCGTACCCGTTGCAGAGCATGGGGCATCAAGCAAGATCGCATCAAATTCACCCTCAAGGGTAAGTGCATCGGCAACTTGAACATCTGCTTTCAATCCCACGCGCGATAGGTTTTCTTGAACACGCGCCATGCGGGATTTAGAAACATCCACGGCCGTAACATTTGCCCCCATTGCCGACAATTGCATCGTCTTACCGCCTGGTGCCGCACATAGATCCAGGACGGTTTCGGCATCCGCGGGCGCAAGAATTTGCGCAGGAATTGCCGCAGCTGCATCCTGAACCCACCAAGCACCTTCGCTATAGCCATCCATTGTCGACACCTGACCAGAATCCGTCAGACGAACAGACCCTGTCGGCAAAACCAATCCACCCACCCGCGCGGCCAGCGCTGCGGCATTACCATCACGTGGTGTCAAATCCAAAGGCGCACCGGCAAAATGCGCGATTTCCATAATCGCCATCGCTTCGTTGCCCCATGCCTGGGACAGCGGACTGCGCAACCATTTCGGCATACGTGGCGGGCGCAAAGCGTGCCAAGCCTCTGGCCCAGTGGCCGCAACCTTGCGCAAGACTGCGTTGGTTAGACCTTTTAGTTTACCGTATCGCTTATGCCCAGAAATCAACTGAACCATCGCATTGACCACACCATGTGCAGCTGCGCCTTGGCAAAGCTCAACGGTTCCAACCCGCAACACATTCCGCACCATAAGCGGTGGGTTTTTCTGAAGATGTTTATGAAGCACTCGGTCGGCGCGCTCCAGGCCACGCAAAGTTTCAGTTGCAAGGCGTTGGGCCCGCGCGCGATCTGCGGGTTCCAATTTATCAAGCGCACCAGCGGCTAGGACTTCAGACATCAATTTGCCCTCACCCAAAACCTGATCCAACACATAAACTGCGCTTCGCCGCGCCTGGACGCCTGTATCGGTCCGCTTGTCTGTCATCGAGTTGATCCTCCGCCATTCGCATCGCAATTTTGGTACAGGGCTTGTCCCTGACAAGGCACGGCGTATATCAACGTCATGGCCGCAAAGGAACCCAATCGATGACTGATATCTCAAACGATCTACCCGAAGCCGCAAAACGTGCGCTGGCAGAAGCCGAAACGCGCCGTAAAAAACAAGGTGAATTCACCTTACCAACTGAATTGGGCGGTCGAAAAGGACCAGAACCAGTGCGTTTTGGAGATTGGGAAAGAAAAGGGATCGCTGTCGATTTCTAGGCGTTCACAAAAACTAATTTAGTTTAAAATCAGCAGAATCGCCTGTGCCACGATCTGATGTAAACCGAACGCGCCCTTCGTGAGCGCGAACCTCTTGGCAGTTATAGCCCAACCCCAATCCACCCCAATATAGGCTTCGACAAAAGAACCCGTCGCGCCACATCCAATCACCTGTGACAGCCCAACGTGCCCCTTTGCCCAAAATGCGGCCATCTTCCGAAACTTCAATTTTTACCAGGGGGCGTGACAGGGTTTTACCAGCAATCAAACGAATAAAATCAGATTGGCTGCTGACAATCGCCAATTCAGCCGAAACAGACCCAGCGGTCAGAGCCGCGGCAAATCCAAAGGCAAGTGATAGTTTCCGCATCACGACTGATCCTTAATCACATGTTATCAACAATACGTAGTTTAACCGGCAACGGATTACTTTTTAGGCAAGATCGTGGCCAAACCTTAAATGTTTCTGAGAATTGGAAACAAATCAGTCGCTCAGTCCTAGCACATCCAGCATGTCATATTCACCGGGTGTTTGCTTCACCCCCCACAATGCAGCCGTCAACGCACCGCGTGCGAACACGGCGCGATCTGTCGCCATGTGACGCAAAACGATACGTTCACCCGCAGCCACAAACATAACTTCATGTTCACCCACAATGTCGCCACCACGGATTGCGCTAAAACCAATATCGCCACGTTTACGTGCACCAGTGATCCCGTGACGGCCACTGTCCATTGCATCGGTTAGCGCTTTGCCACGCCCCTCCGCGGCGGCTTCACCCAACATCAATGCAGTGCCTGACGGCGCATCCACTTTGTGGTGATGGTGCGCTTCGATGACTTCGATATCAAAATCTTCATCCAGGGCAGCCGCGACTTTCTTCGTCAATTGGGTCAGCAAATTCACACCCAAGCTCATGTTACCTGCACGCACGATGACAGCACGGTCAGCAAATGGCGCGAGCAGTGCGATCTCATCCTCAGTCATGCCTGTGGTACCAATCACATGAACAACGCCTGCATTCGCGGCCATTTCGGCAAACGCGACTGTGGCAGACGGCGCTGTGAAATCGATGATGACCTGTGCGTTAGAAATAGCCGCTTGCGCATCATCCGTTACAACAACGGCTTGCGCAGAACCGCCCATCGCCTCGCCCACGTCACGACCAACCCAGTCATGCCCAGAACGTTCGATTACACCAACAAGCGTTGCGCGATCGCTGTCGTTGATCACTTTGATCAGCATTTGGCCCATCCGGCCGGAAGCTCCTGTCACAACAATTCCTGGCAATGTGGTCATTTCGCTTATCCTTATCCGCGCATGTTCGCTTAAACACCTATCCTGCCACGTGACGCTTGGCAAAGGGCACGAGTCGCCTTACACGGACTTTTATGGCTAAGAATAAATCATCTGAGGGGCGCGGACCATCCCAGCGCCAATTGCGCGTCGGCGAATTAATTCGTCGTGCATTATCTGAAATACTTT
>JABGTH010000024.1 GCA_018647275.1 Paracoccaceae bacterium | reverse complement strand
GTTCATCGCAGATGACATGCCATGCTCACGGATGCCCCAGTAGACGTAGCGACCCGCGCGTGTATCTAGATCGAAAACACCCATGTCAGATGTCTTGGTGTTGTTAGATCCGGTAAGGTCGGCAGAGCCGCCCACAGTCTCTGGCATAATTGGGTTCAAGACCTGAAGCACCTTCTCAGAAGAGGCGCGTGTCGCTATCTTGGGCGCTGTTTCAGACGCTTCTTTTTTGAACGCCTTTACGGTGGCGCTTAGCTTCTTTGGAGCGTCCAAAGCATAGGCACGTTTGAACTGTTCTTGCTTAACCTTTGGAAGGGTCGCAAAACGCTTTTCCCACTCAAGGCGCGCAGTTTTGCCTTTGGTTCCAATGGCTTCCCATGCAGACTTAGTTTCTGCAGGAACTTCAAATGGACCGGTTGTCCAACCATAGGCGGCTTTGGCTGCTGCCATTTGCTCTGGGTCGGTCAATGCGCCGTGGCCCTTGGATGTGTCTTGTGCTGCGTGGCCCAAAGCGATGTGGGTCTCGCACGCGATCATTGTTGGCTTGTTACCCTTCTTGGCTTGGGTCAACGCCTCATCAATGGCAGCCGGATCGTGGCCGTCGATTTCCAAAACAGCCCAACCTGCTGATTTGAAACGCTGAACTTGGTCCGTGCGGTCAGACAATTCAACAGTGCCATCGATGGTGATGTTGTTGTTGTCCCACATGACGATAAGCTTGGACAATGCGTGGCGGCCAGCAAGTGTGATCGCCTCTTGGCTTACACCTTCCATCAAGCAGCCGTCGCCAGCCATAACGTATGTGTAGTGATCCACAGCTTTTTTGCCGTAAGTGGCGCGTTGGATTTCTTCTGCCATTGCGAAACCTACTGAGTTTGCAATGCCTTGGCCTAGTGGGCCTGTTGTAGTTTCGATACCAGTTGCATGACCGTACTCAGGGTGGCCGGCAGTGATCGCGCCCCACTGGCGGAAGTTTTTGATCTGCTCCAGGGTCATGTCTTCATAGCCTGTTAAATGAAGCAGGGAATACAACAACATTGAGCCGTGGCCGGCAGATAGAATGAAGCGATCGCGATCTGGCCAATTCGGGGCAGATGCATCAAATTTCAGGTGCTTTTCAAAAAGGACAGTAGCAACGTCTGCCATACCGATTGGCATACCAGAGTGGCCAGAGTTGGCAGCTGCAACAGCGTCTAATGTCAGCGCGCGGATGGCGGCTGATTTGGACCAATGATCGGGGTTGGCGGTGCGTAGGGCAGTCAAATCCACGTGGTATCATCCTTTGAAAAATGTCGAAGTTAAAGCTGCATAACAGCCAAGACGCAAAGATCAAGTCGGGGATATCCGCTTCGTGCGAAACTTGCATGAGCTTGTGGCACCAAACCCCTCGTACCAAGGGGGGGCGCATTTTCTCGAGGCTTTGGGTAGTCTGTTTGAAACAAGCGATTGATTTCGATTCGATTGTGGCTCGATTATTCGATTTATTCGGATATAGTTGTTAAAAATGAGCAATCGGCAGATACAAAAGACGAGGGCAACGCATGAGAGATATTGACGAACTTCAGCGACGGATCACCGCGGCGATGGACCGTGTGGCCGTTGGCTTGGACCAATTGGGAACCAACAGTGGCGGCGATTCAGCGGCCCCTGGGCAAGCGCTTGAAGAAGAAAAACGAGCCAATGCTCAATTGGCTGAGCGTGTCCGTGTGCTGAATCAACGCCAAGAGGGTGAATTGGCTGTAGCGACACAGATGGCACAAGATGCCAAGGCGCGCATGGCTGAATTGGACGCTGAAATTCAACGCGTTCGCAAAGCCAACGATGGTCTGCGAGAATTGAATGATGCTTTGCGGGTCGCTAATGAGGCGGGTGTCGGTGAGCCACATTTGATCAACAAGTCTATAATGGCTGAGCTGGAGGCGCTGCGAGCGGCCCGTTCTGTTGATGTTGCGGAAACCACAGCGATCATAGAAGCGTTGACACCGCTGATCAACGAAGCAAAGGGAGTAGCCTAATGCCAGAAATTACAATCGTCATCGGCGGACGCAATTTTGAAGTGGCCTGCCAAGCGGGTGAAGAACAATATTTACAAGCTGCAGCCAAGATGTTGGACGACGAAGCACAAGTTTTGTCAAACCAAGTTGGACGTATGCCAGAAGCACGTATGTTGTTGATGGCGGGCCTCATGCTGGCGGATAAAACCGCAAGCTTTGAGGACAAGGTAAGCCTAATCCAAGGGAAGTTAAATGAGCGCGAGGCGGAGTTGCAAGGTTTGCGTAACATGGCACCTCTACCGCCAGAGCGCGTCGAAGTACCTGTGATCCCAGCAACTGTCACTGATACATTGGCAGAATTGGCAGCGCGAGCAGAGTCTTTGGCAGCATCAGTGGAAGAAAAGGCCGCTGGATAAATCCAACGGCCCATTATCAACTCCATGAACTAACAAAGGTGCGCAATTCGCGCACCTTTTTCGTTTATGCGTTGGCTTCGCGAATTTTGTCTGCAGCGTCTTTGTCAAACGCCACACCGTTTTCAGCAAACAAGGTGTCCAGCTCGCCGGACAATGTCATCTCAGTGATGATGTCACAGCCGCCGACGAATTCGCCTTTGACGTATAGCTGTGGAACAGTTGGCCAATCAGAAAACTCTTTGATGCCTTGGCGGATAGCTTCGTCAGCCAAAACATTTACATCAGAAAATTCGACGCCCATGTAGTTCAAAACGCCAGCAACTTTGCTGGAGAAACCACATTGTGGCATCTCTTTGGTGCCCTTCATGTACAAAACAACGCTGTTATCGCTGATCTGAGTTTGGATTTGTGTTGCTGTATCAGTCATCAAATTATCCTTTGGATAGGGTATTATTCGAAACGTCGGCGCGTGGCCTTGGTCAATTACTCTGGAACTTTGGTGGTCAGCGCGAGGGCGTGTAGTTCGCCGTGTGAGCCATCCATTTTGCCTTTAAGTGCAGCATAAACAGCGCGTTGTTGTTGAACGCGGTTCTTATCTTTGAAGCTTTCGTCGATCACTTCGGCCGCATAGTGATTTCCGTCACCCGCAAGATCAGTGATGGTGATCGCAGCGTTTGGGAAAGTCTCGCGGATCAAGTCTTCGATG
>JABGTH010000237.1 GCA_018647275.1 Paracoccaceae bacterium | reverse complement strand
TCAAAATACCCATCCATGATGTTTGGCCCTTTAGCGCGGACCTCACAGCGCATATCGCTGTCGGGGATCAATTTCAGCGTCACGCCCGTCATCGGCACTCCAATGACGCCAGAACTTTCGGTTGGTTCTTGTTGGATCATTGTTGCTGGTGCTGTTTCAGTCAGGCCCCATGATGAGGTCATAAGGGGTACTTCCCCCTTAACTTCCATCGCAAGGGTTTCGAAACCTTCCCAAACATCTTGTGGAAGAGAAGCACCTGCATAAAACACCATGTCTAGGTTTTCAAAAAACCGTTGGCGCAAGTCTGCGTCCTTGCGCAAACCTTCCAGCAACATTGAAAAACCCATTGGCACGTTGAAAACAATATTGCCCGTTATCAGCGCGTGGTTTTCGAGGGTACGATCAAACAATCCCTTAACCGGTTTACCATCATCGATGTATAAGTTGCCACCATTCGCAAGTATCATATTAAAATTGTGGGACCCGCCAAAAACGTGATTCCATGGCAGCCAATCTACAATGCGCGGCGGACGGGCGCGTAGAAACGGTAATGAATCCGCCAATTGCGCTTGATTCACGCACATCATTTTCTGGGTGGTCAGGACGCCTTTTGGTAAGGATGTGGAACCACTCGTCATCAAGATTTTAGCAACGGTATCTGGTGTTACAGATGCAAAGGCGGCATCAACATCAACGCTGTTGTCACCTGCCAGAAGACTATCAAATGACGTGACATTACCCGCTTGCCTTTTTCTAGTTGCAACGATTTCCACATCTTTCAAGGCGGGATGGACAATAGCGGCGGCGTATTGTTCGGCATCAATGACATATGCCATCTTGGGGCGCACGAGCTCTATGGCATGTTGTAATCGCCCATGTGCACCAGTGATCAGTGAATACTGTTCCGCTACGGGAACTGTTGGAACGCCAACATATTGCGCAGCCAATGTGAGCAAGCCGTGATCAACCCCGTTACCTGACATAATCAAAATGGGATTTTCTGGCCCCATTCCACGTGCAAGCAATGACGCAGCAATCGCACGTACCTTTTGTAAGGTAGCTATGTAGCTTTCTTCCCGCCAACCGGCACCGCTGCGTTCGGCTATGAACACGCGATCACCAGCCTTGTCGGCCCAATTGTGCAGCCAGTCACCAGTGCGATCCGTCACAGGCCCCAATGTATAATCTGAGGTGAGGAGAATTGTACCATCATCACGGTCGGTCCGTGTTACGGCGTGTTTTAAAAATTCAGTTGTACGTTTCATGTGTGCGCAACTCACCGATTTTCCGGATCAATTTCATAGCTTCAATAACTTTGTCACGGGTCTGTGCATCAAGTTGGCGCGTTAGGCGCTCTTCATGTGCGCGCACCGCCACAGTTGCTTTTTCATACAAGCGTCGCCCAGCCAGCGTGATGTTCAAAGCATAGGCGCGGCGGTCAGTTTCAAGGCGTTGGCGGCTGATCAGTTCACGGCTTTCCAGCGCATCAACAATCACAACCATATTCGGGCGTTCAACATCCATCGCCGCCGCCAATTGCGACATTCTAATGCGCGGGTTATCAACGATCAAAACCAGTGCCGTGTAGGATAAGAGGCGCAACTCAAACGGTTTCAACGTTGCGTTCAAATCAGACATCATCATGTTAGTGGCCCGTTTTAGATGATAGCCCGTGAACTCATTTAGAGTCTCAAAGTTTGTCTTATCGACACTGGGCTGTTCACCCTTTTTGGAGACCGCTTTGCCCATCACATCACCGGAACTTTGGTGCGCGCTTTTCAAGAAAGGCCTTTAGCCCCTCTTCGGCGTCAGGTGTTGTTTGGGACATCGCCGCAACCAAGGATTCGGTGAACAAACCATCGCTCTGAGACATGTCGTTGATCCGTGAAACCGATTGGATCATCATGTAATTTGAAAGAGGCGCATTGCGAGAAATCTTGCCAGCCAATTGCTGTGCTTGTTCCAATGCTTCACCTTCACCAACTGCGTAATGAGCGAGGCCCAGGGCCAACCCCTCATCTGCATTATATTTGCGACCAGTCAGCATCATCTCGGTCATACGGTCGGCGCCAATCAGGCGTCCAACGCGAGCGGTGGCACCACCACCAACAAAGATACCGCGGCGCCCTTCAGGCAGCTGAAAGATAGTTGAAGGTTCTGCAATGCGCACATGGGTGGCCGCTGCTATCTCAAGCCCACCACCGATGACGGCACCGAACATCGCTGAGACAACTGCCAAGCCACCAAACTGTATTTTCTCCATCACGCCATGCCATGCACGGGAGTGATATAGATTTTCTTCGGCTGAACGATGCACGTGTTCAGACAGATCCAAACCTGAACAATAGTGGCCACCGGTACCTGTTATAATAACAACGCGCACCTCTTTTGGTGGGTTGGAAAAGAAGGTGTCCAAGTCGCCCAAAAGCGCTTCACACATTGCGTTACGTTTGTCGGGTCGGTTCATCGTTAGGGTTGCGATGGTGCCGTCGACAGAAACTTTCAGCATGGGTTCTGACATAACATTCTCTTAACGCGGTGGTAGGCGCACAGCGCCGTCCAACCTGATTGTGGTGCCATTGAGGAACCTATTATTTACGATCTGTTCGGCCAACAACGCGTATTCCTCGGGCGCACCCAAACGGGCAGGAAACGGAATGTTTGCTGTAATCTTTGATGTTACCTCAGGTGGCAGCCCTTCCATCATTGGGGTCTGGAACAGTCCAGGTGCGATAGCCATGACACGGACACCCGATTGGGCCAACTCACGCGCGGCTGGCAAACACATTGATGCAATTGCACCCTTGGATGCGGCATAGGCCGCTTGACCTAACTGGCCATCTTCAAAGGCCACCGAAGCCGTGTTGATGATCACACCGCGCTCGCTGTCATCAAGCGGCTCAAGTTCGGCCATACGCCGTGCGGCATGGCTCATTACATTATAAGTCCCAAATAGGTTCACGCGCAGGGTCTTTTCGAAAACGTCAAAGGACAGCTTACCTTCGCGTCCAACTATGCGAGCCGCTAAGCCAACGCCTGCGCAGTTTACGGCGATCCGTGCAACGTCGCCAAGTTGCTCAGACGCGCTTTCCATAGCTGCATTTACTGCTGTTTCATCCCCAACATCTGCTTGAACAGCAACGCCACCAATTTCTTCAGCAACCGTTTGTGCGCGGGCGATATCAAAATCAAGGATTGCCACTTTGGCGCCCAAGCTGGCGAGATGGCGTGCAGTCGCCGCTCCCAGTCCGCTGCCGCCACCGCTGACCAATGCCATTTGTCCTGAAATTTCCATGTACCGCGCTCCCTTGATAATTAGTTATGATTTATAACCAATATTTATGGATTGTATAGCCTTCTTGCTACCCATCGCTTCGGTCATTTGATTATCAAATCCACACGAACAGTGCCTTCGTTCGATTGCGGGTGGATATTAAGCGGATACCGACCCTACATAGAACAACACAAATTGAGGTTTTTCATGTCGCCAAAGTATTACGCACCCACAGGGGGCCACCCAGGCCAAGATCAACTGCTGACGGATCGCGCTGTTTTCACCGATGCCTACGCTGTCATCCCCAAAGGAACGATGCGCGACATTGTCACCAGTTTTTTGCCATTCTGGGAAGGCACACGCCTGTGGGTAATTGCTCGTCCTCTCAGTGGTTTTTCCGAAACATTTTCGCAGTACATCATGGAGGTTTCACCTGGTGGGGGGTCTGACCGTCCTGAGTTAGATGAAAGGGCAGAGGGTGTATTGTTTGTTGTCGAGGGAAGTGCCAGCCTAACTGTGGATGGCAAGCTGCATACGTTGACAGAAGGTGGGTACGCATTTTTACCCCCATCAACAGATTGGACGCTGCACAACACGACCGATAAAATGTTGCGTTTTCACTGGATTCGCAAGGCGTACGAGCCAGTTGAAGGCCTGCCTTACCCCGAGGTTATTATCACCAACGAACAGGATGTCGCCCCGAACGTCATGCCAGATACCGAAGGCCGTTGGGCGACTACGCGGTTTGTGGAACCAACCGATCTGCGCCACGACATGCACGTCAACATCGTGACCTTTGAACCGGGTGGTGTGATCCCGTTCCTAGAAACCCATGTGATGGAACACGGGCTTTATGTGCTCGAAGGTAAAGCAGCATACCGCCTGAACAGTGACTGGGTTGAGGTCGAAGCAGGCGATTATATGTGGTTGCGCGCCTTCTGCCCGCAAGCCTGTTATGCGGGTGGTCCAGGACGGTTCCGCTATCTTTTGTACAAAGACGTGAACCGCCATATGAAGCTTCGCTAGGCCTTAGCCTTCGATCAGAAACGGGGTTTCAAACCAGTGCTCTTGTAGGTTTGGCCCCTCCCCGATCCGATCTATAACAGCGAACAGGCCCGGTTCGTGTAACGGGGTTAGGACGCCGTGCCACGTGTTTTTCGTATAGTTCACTCCCTGCCCCACGGTCGTAATAAACGCCCTTGGC
>JABGTH010000088.1 GCA_018647275.1 Paracoccaceae bacterium | reverse complement strand
GTTAATATTGTCGATAACAACGAAGTGACATTCCAAACGCGTTCCGTGGTTGGTGCCAACGAAGAAGATCGCCCAACGGTCGAGTTTTCTGATTTGATGGAATATATGGTTATTAACCCAAGCTGGTACGTCCCACGTTCCATAGCTACTTTGGAGTTTCTGCCTGCACTGCAAATTGACAGCAGCTCTATTCCTCACATTGAAGTTATAAATAAGGAAGGCCTGTTAGTCGACAGCGCTAACGTGAATTTCTCTTTGTTCAATGCAGAGGATTTCCCTTTTACAATGCGTCAACCTCCGTCCAAGGGGAACGCTTTAGGCTTGGTCAAATTTATTTTCCCAAATCCTTACAATATTTATTTGCATGATACGCCTGCAAAAAATCTGTTTTCACTTGATGTTCGCGCATTTAGCCATGGTTGTGTTCGTTTGGCTGACCCATTTGATTTCGCCTATGCGTTGTTGGCAAAAGAGGTCGAAAACCCGAATGAGTTTTTCCAAGAGCAGTTGGCAACTGGAGAAGAACAACATGTATACCTAAAATCCCCTGTTCCCGTACACATTATCTACCGAACAGCATTTACCACTACTGAAGGCCACACACAGTATCGCCGCGATATTTATGGCCGTGATGCACAAGTCTGGAAGGCTTTGGCAAAGGCAGGGGTGGCATTGCGCGCCGTACAAGGTTAATTCAGGTACTGTAATTTACGGGACGCTGATCACATGGGCCATTCCATTAAAGAAATCGCAGTGGCGCTTGGGGCACAAGCCTTCGGCGCAGTTGATCTTTTGGTCACCTCGGTTCAGGAACCAGCAAGCGCTGGACCTGATGATCTGGCGCTTGCCACAGATAAAAAATACGCTGAAAACCTATCAATTGGCCAAGCCCGCGCAGCTATGGTGTGGGAGGGGGCCGATTGGCAAGCAATGGGGCTTCAGGCTGCAATTGTTCCTAAACTTGCACGTTTCGCGATGGCTCCCCTAACCGCATTGATGGATCAAGGGCAGGGCTACGACGCAGGAATTCACCCAAGTGCGGTTATTGATCCATCCGCAGAACTGGCTTCAGACGTTTGTGTTGGACCGCTTGTCGTCATCGGCCCACGCGTCAAGATTGGCGCTGGTAGCATCATTGGCCCTCAGTGCTATATCGGCATGGACGTGATCATCGGTGAAAACGCCTATTTGCGGGAACAAGTAAGCATTGGCGCACGTGTGCGTATTGGCGCACGGTTCATTGCACAACCGGGTGCCAGGATCGGTGGAGATGGGTTTAGTTTTGCTACAGCTGGAAAATCGGGGGTCGAAGCCGTCCGCGAAAGCCTTGGTGATCAGCAAGAAACTGAACCGCAGTCTTGGACCCGAATCCACTCGCTTGGCTCAGTTGTCATAGGTGAGGACGTTGAAATTGGTGCGAATACAACCGTCGATAACGGAACCATCCGTGATACGCTGATTGGAGATGGCTGCAAGTTCGACAACATGGCGCAGATCGGCCACAATGTGCGCATCGGACGGGATTGCTTGATTTGTGGTCACGTTGCTGTCGCCGGTTCTACGGTAATAGGTAACAATGTTGTTCTTGGTGGAATGACAGGTGTTACTGACAACGTCTTTGTCGGAGACCGTGTTATCACCGGCGGCGCAACCAAAGTTCTGAGTAACGTGCCTGCGGGCCGTGTCATGTTGGGGTATCCGGCCACGCAGATGGACAAGCAGCTGGAAATTTACAAACTACTGCGCCGCCTGCCACGCCTGTTTCGCGATGTGACAGCCCTTAAAAACCGCAGATCTGACGACAATAAAAACTAGTGGGTAAAGCAATGAGTGTCACTGACAAAATATTCGAAATCATCGCAGGGCAGGCCGTTCTAGAAACTTCGGATGTGACGATGGAAAGTACACTTGAAGATCTGGGGATTGATAGCCTTGGTCTGGTGGAAAGCATTTTTGCAATAGAAGAAGAATTCGACATTACGGTTCCCTTCAATGCCAATGAACCTACCAACAGCGATTTCGATATTTCCAGCGTCGCAAAGATCATTGAGGGTGTGGAACGTTTTTTGAAAGAGCAGGCGGGCTAAACGAATGAAACGCGTTGTTATCACGGGTGCCGGCACAATCAACGCTTTGGGCCACAGTGTTGCAGATACAATGACTGCCTTGGCAGAAGGGCGCTGTGGTATCGGCCCCTTGGTATTTCGGGATGTTGAACGGCTGTCAATCCAGATCGGCGCCCAGGTGCGCGGGTTTGAGGCAGACGGGCGTTACAACCGGCAACAGATGTCGCTCTATGATCGTTTTACCCAATTCACCCTTGCCGCAGCTGCTGAGGCAATCACGCAATCTGGTATCATGTTCAGCGGTGAATTGGCAGCCAAATCCGGTGTTGTTCTTGGCACCGCTGGTGGCGGTGTTAGCACATGGGACGACAACTATCGGTCCGTCTATGAAGAGGGTAAAAACCGGGTCCATCCTCTCGTCGTGCCGAAACTTATGAACAACGCAGCCGCCAGCCACGTTAGTATGGAATATAACTTGAAGGGCCCATCCTTTACTGTTTCCACAGCCTGCGCCTCATCTAATCATGCAATGGCGCAAGCCTTTCAAATGGTGCGCACTGGGCTGGCTCCTGCGATGGTGACAGGTGGATCAGAGTCCATGCTGTGCTTTGGCGGGGTGAAAGCCTGGGAGGGTCTGCGCGTCATGTCCAAGGACGCGTGCCGCCCATTTTCGGCCAATCGCAATGGTATGGTTCAGGGCGAAGGCGCAGGCATTTTTGTGTTTGAAGAATACGAACACGCACGTGGACGCGGCGCTGAAATCCTGTGCGAAGTCGCAGGTTTCGCCATGTCCTCGGACGCCACAGATATCGTCATGCCGTCCAAAAATGGAGCCGCGCGGGCGATTGCGGGCGCGCTAAGCGATGCACAGCTTAATCCAGAAGACGTTGGTTATATCAACGCACACGGTACTGGAACGGCTGCGAACGATAAAACTGAATGCGCGGCTGTTGCTGATGTCTTTGGCCAGCATGCGGATAAGTTGATGATTTCGTCCACGAAATCTATGCATGGTCATTTGATCGGTGGCACGGGCGCTGTTGAATTGCTGGCCTGCATCATGGCTCTACGGGATGGTGTTATAGCGCCCACAATTGGGTACGAAGAAGCAGATCCAGAATGCGCGCTTGATGTGGTGCCCAATGAAGCACGCTATGCGAAAGTTAACGTTGTGCTGTCTAACGCCTTTGCATTTGGTGGCATGAACGCCGTTTTGGCGCTTCGCAAAGTTTAGAAACGAAAAAGGCCGCCTGTGAAAACAGACGGCCCCTTGTTTGGTCTAAGTTTGTTTTATGGTTCAACAACCGAAACTTTGTCATAGGCGGCTGTAAAACCGGTCAATGATAATGTCAATTCAACCTTCCGATCTTGCGCTAGTGCAGGAACGATTGTCATCGTAGCTGCATTGCCACGTTTGAAACTGGCGACGTCTTCTGCCGTAAGGCCGATGCGTGCAAAACAACCAACTTGGTTACAGAATGAATATGGATAACGGCGCGCTTTGCCACCATCGACAGTAATGGTTAATTGTTGAGGTAGGGAGGTTTCGAGCGGCACTACGATTGTCCCACCAGCTTGCGCTTTGCCAGCATCTTTCAGGCGGAACATCGAAACCTCAGCAACTGGCGAACCAGCACCGTCGTCCATCAATTGATACATCTGGCATGGCTCTTCGCCTTCGACATCAACTTTAACGCAACGCATTTCCCAATCCCCAACCTTCTCTTTGATGTAAAGCTGGCCTGCTGCCAATTCTTGCTCGGCTTCTTCGCCAAGACTTAAACCAGTTGGGTTTCCTTCATCGGCCCCAGCATCAGTGCTCTCAGTCGGTGCTTCAACGGCTTGGGCCTCAGCTTTGACTGTTGTTTTAGTTTCAGCCGATGTTGTAGTTTCTTGTGCAAATGTTGCACCGGTCATCCCGAAAATAAGAGCTGTGCTTAAAATTACTGCATTGCGAAAATTGGTCATTCGATATCCATTATTCATTGCTTTGTTGTTATTTCTAACACGGTGAAATTTACATGCCAGTGATGAACCGCAACCGGTCATTCGTATTTGGGCAAATTTCTGCTGATTTCTTTGGGTAAATCAATTGGGTATCTACAAAAAAGAAAAGAGAGCTTCGTTGAGCTCTCTTTTCCAAATTTATTCTCCCC
>JABGTH010000025.1 GCA_018647275.1 Paracoccaceae bacterium | reverse complement strand
GAATTGACCTAAAACGTTACAATGTCTTGCCCGTTGAAATTGCTCGTCGCCTTCTTGTTCGGTCGATCATGTGGGTGAATGGCGCGAACTATTCACCCCGCCGTGGTGGCATCTCACAGGTGCAAAATTCTATAAAAAAAGGGATTTCTAGCACCGTTGATGGTTGCCAAGTTGTCTATAAGCAGGGTCGTATTTACGTGTGTCGCGAGTTGAATGCTGTGCGTGGTATCACGGGCTCAATTGACGAGCTATGGGATGGGCGGTGGCGGTTCACTGGTCCCGCTGATCGCGATGGATTGAGTGTCCGCCCGCTGGGCCAGGTAGGTGTGCGTAGCAACGATGCGTGGCGTGACTTGGGCCTGCCAAGAGAAGCAATATTGTCTCTCCCCGCGGTTTGGTGTGGCGATGAGTTAATTGCGTCTCCTTTGACTGACCAAGGTATTGAATGGGTGGCGACACTCGAAAGAGATGCAGATACCTTCAATGCGACACTATTATCGCATTGAACCTGCGCAATTGATCACTATCTTATGCCCAAGGGCGCTGATTTGGTTGGCGCTGTCGAATTTTAGGAGAATTTTCCTTGGGAAATGCACGTAATATCGCCTTTTGGGTGGTTTTGTTCCTCTTGGTCCTCGCATTGTTTAACCTCTTTGGTGGTTCAAACACTAACATGCAGAGCCGTGAACTTAGCTATTCGGAATTTGTAACGGATGTTGAAAACGGCGCTGTCAACAGCGTCACGCTGGACGGTGAGAAGGTTTTGTTCCGCAAAGGAACAGAAGACTTTATTGCAATCATCCCAAGCGATGCAAAAGTAACAGAAATTTTGTTGCAAAACAAAGTTCCCGTGCGTGCTGAGCAACAACAGCAGTCGGGCTTTTCAGCGTTCATTATGACGATACTTCCCGTTCTCTTGCTGATTGGTGTGTGGATATTCTTTATGAACCGCATGCAAGGCGGCGGCAAAGGTGGGGCAATGGGCTTTGGGAAATCCAAAGCTAAGATGCTCACTGAAAAAGAAGGTCGCGTGACCTTTGATGACGTGGCTGGCATCGATGAAGCCAAAGAAGAACTGGAAGAGATCGTTGAGTTTTTGCGCAACCCGCAGAAATTTTCGCGTCTTGGTGGCAAAATCCCAAAGGGTGCTTTGCTAGAGGGCCCTCCGGGTACCGGTAAAACGCTTTTGGCACGTGCTATTGCAGGCGAAGCAGGTGTTCCGTTTTTCACCATTTCCGGTTCTGACTTTGTTGAGATGTTCGTTGGCGTGGGTGCATCGCGTGTGCGCGACATGTTTGAACAAGGCAAAAAGAACGCACCGTGCATCGTGTTTATCGATGAGATTGATGCGGTTGGGCGTGCACGTGGCGCTGGCCACGGTGGTGGCAACGATGAGCGTGAGCAAACGTTGAACCAATTGCTGGTTGAGATGGATGGTTTTGAATCAAACGAAGGCGTCATCATCATCGCGGCGACAAACCGTAAAGATGTTTTGGACCCTGCATTGCTGCGTCCAGGTCGGTTTGACCGTCAGGTGACTGTTGGCAATCCTGACATCAAAGGTCGTGAAAAGATTTTAGGCGTTCATGCGCGTAAATCTCCACTTGGTCCTGACGTAGATCTGCGCATCATTGCGCGTGGTACGCCGGGCTTCTCTGGTGCTGATTTGGCGAACCTTGTGAATGAGGCGGCATTGACTGCTGCGCGTGTCGGTCGCCGTTTCGTTGCGATGGATGATTTTGAGTCCGCCAAAGATAAGATCATGATGGGGGCCGAGCGCCGCAGCATGGTTATGACGACAGAACAAAAAGAGATGACTGCCTATCACGAAGCTGGTCACGCGTTGGTTGGGATGACATTGCCTAAATGTGATCCTGTTTATAAGGCCACGATCATTCCACGCGGCGGTGCCTTGGGCATGGTAATGAGCCTTCCAGAAATGGATCGCCTGAACATGTTCAAAGACGAATGCCACCAGCGTTTGGCGATGACGATGGCGGGTAAAGCGGCAGAGATCCACAAATATGGCCCAGATTCTGTGTCTAATGGTCCAGCTGGCGATATCATGCAGGCCTCTTCATTGGCCCGCGCGATGGTTCTGCGTTGGGGTATGTCGGACAAGGTCGGTAACATCGACTATTCAGAAGCTGCAGAAGGCTATTCCGGCCGCACTGGTGGTTTTTCTGTCTCTGCCAATACCAAAGAGTTGATCGAAGAAGAAGTTCAGAAGTTCATCCAGGACGGATATGACTGGGCTTTGAAAATCATCCAAGAAAAAGAAGTTGAGTTCGAACGCATGGCCCAAGGGCTGCTTGAATATGAAACTTTGACAGGTGAAGAAATCAAACGCGTGATTGCGGGTGAATTGCCTAATGAGCCCGAAGATGGCGATGACGATGTGGCAAACCAAGCTGCACCAAGTGTCACAGCGATCCCAAAGGCAAAAACAAAGGCCAAGGCGAAGAAGGCACCATCAAACGATGATGGTGATACCGAGCCAACACCTTCCTGATCACAGTCATTGATCTAGAATGTACGAAAAATCATGGGCCCTGCTATATGCGGGGCCTTTTCTTTTTTGCTATGCTTGTTTCAACAGATCGCTTTAGGAGTTCTCCATGCCAGCACTTATGCCAACTGAATATACTGCCCGCATAACGTGGCTAGGCCGAGTTGTGGCCGATGGCGGAACCATGCGATCAGAGCCTTTGAATGAAGCTATGGCAGTGTTTGGCGGGTTCGCAGGTGAGGCGCATTTTGGCGTCACGCGCCCGTCGTGTGTGCGAGTAAAGTCGCAGCATGTGCAAGGCACTACAATCAACAACGTTCGCCAGCTTAGCGTCATGTCTGCTGAAGAGATTGCACAGATTGCTGAAAAGATGGGCCTTGAGGATATTGACCCCTCATTGCTTGGTGCTTCTTTGATACTTGAAGGGATCGCTGATTTCACGCATGTTCCACCGTCCTCACGCTTGCAATCAGACACGACGGGCGCGACATTGATGATTGATATGGAAAACCGTCCTTGTGTTTTGCCAGGTCGCGAGATTGAGGTGGAACACGAAGGGTTTGGCGCAAAATTCAAACCCGCTGCTGTTGGTCGACGCGGTGTAACAGCATCTGTTGAGTGTGAGGGGGTGTTGAAAGTGGGCGATGTTATGCGTTTACATATTCCTGACCAGCAGGCTTGGTCCCCTTTAGGTGGGCTATTCGATACCTAGCCTAGACAGTTCAGCCTTGCCACTTTGGATTGTGACGGGTTTGATGTGATTATGACTGACTTAAATTACAGCTCCGCCCTCGCTTTGTCCGCTTTGATAAAATCAGGTGAATTATCCATCCCTGAGTTGATGCATTCGACTCTTGATCGGATCGATGACGTGAATGGCGCAGTGAATGCTATCGTCTCCTTGGGCGACCGCGATGCGTTAATGGCGCAGGCACAAGCCGCGCAATCTGCACCAAGAAAAGGGTGGCTTCATGGTATCCCGATTGCAATCAAGGATTTGGCGAATGCTAAAGGTTTCTTCACAACAATGGGATCGCCATTGTTCGCGGGCGAAGTCGCACCAAAGGATGACATTGTAGTTGAACGACTAAAAACTGCGGGTGCTATTGTTATTGGAAAAACCAATACGCCAGAGTTTGGTTTGGGCAGCCACACATTCAACCCTGTTTTCGGCGCGACAAAAAACCCCTATGATCAAACGTGTTCTGCTGGTGGTTCCTCTGGCGGCGCCGCGGCTGCATTGGCGTGTGGTATGATCAGCGCCGCCGACGGGTCTGATATGATGGGATCACTGCGCAACCCTGCAGCGTGGAACAACGTTTATGGGATGCGCCCTACATTTGGGTTGGTACCGTCAGAACCTAAAGGGGACACCTTCTTGCATCATCTGGCGACCAACGGTCCGATGGCGCGCAATCCCTCTGACTTAGCCGCGTTGCTGGATACGATGTCTGGTAGTGATCCGCGTCAACCAATGAGCTTTGATCAAGGTGCCACGCTTCCCGCTCTCAAGGAAAATGTTTCCAGCGCTCGCGTTGGATGGCTTGGTGATTGGGGCGGTGCGTTGCAATATGAAGAAGGTATTGATCCTTTGGCCCAAACGGCATTGGCGCAGATGAGTGATTTGGGTTGGAAAGTCTCTGAGGCTCCTGCTCCGTTTTCAGCGGCTGCGATCTGGGATAGCTGGATCACATTGCGCAGCTTTGCTGTAGGGGCAGGCATGGCAAGCTTATATGACGACCCTGCCACACGCGGAAAACTGAAACCCGCTGCCATTTATGAGATTGAGCGGGGCATCGCGATGTCGGCGCTTGATGTACACAAGGCAAGTGTGATCCGGTCAGATTGGTTCCTTCGCGCGAATGAGTTGTTTGAGACCTATGACGTTCTGGTTCTGCCGTCTGCTCAAGTGTGGCCGTTTGATGTGAACCTTGTGAACCCAACGACGATCAACGAACAAGAGATGGACACTTATCATCGCTGGATGGAAGTTGTAATTGCGCCAGGGCTATTGGGTCTGCCTGTCGTCAATGTACCTATTGGCTTCGGTGGACCAAACGATATGCCGATGGGTCTGCAATTTATCGGTAAGCGTGGATCAGATGCTAAACTGCTTCGTATGGCGCAAACTTGGCATGAGGCGACCTTGTGGCCAGAAAAAAGGCCACCTGCGTTCTAGTCGTGTGAGGGTTCCCGCCCATGGGCTGCAAGGCGCTCGCGAAGAGCGTTAGCAGCCTTGTCGCCGCGTTCCAATGCAAACACATAGGCATGCGTTAGGTAGAAGCAGGCGGCGTCGATATCGTCGGTCTGGTCTGCTGCTTGCATATAGAGAGACACCAAGGCGGCGGTATCGTTTGCATCATGGGCCTCTAGTAGCAGGCGGTCTAGGGATTTCACTCAGCGGCCATTTTCGCATTTCTATGGGTTTGAAGCTTTGAGG
>JABGTH010000026.1 GCA_018647275.1 Paracoccaceae bacterium | reverse complement strand
GCAAGGGGATGCCTGTCGGGGCTCGCCCAAAGGACAACGCCCTTCATAGCCAGAAATGGCACCCTTAGAAGGAGATCAGTCGTGACTAAACGTACGTCTGCCAAACATAAAATTGACCGCCGCATGGGCGAAAATATCTGGGGCCGCGCTAAATCCCCAGTAAACCGTCGTGAATATGGCCCAGGCCAGCACGGTCAACGTCGCAAGGGCAAATTGTCCGACTTCGGTATCCAGCTTCGCGCAAAGCAAAAGCTAAAAGGTTACTACGGCGATCTTACAGAAAAACAATTCCGCCGTATCTACGGCGAAGCGGTCCGTGTTGGTGGCGATACAGGTGAAAACTTGATCGGCCTATTGGAACGTCGCTTGGACGCTGTTGTGTACCGCGCTAAATTCGTAGCAACAGTATTTGCTGCGCGTCAGTTCGTGAACCACGGCCACGTTAAAGTGAACGGTAAAAAAGTAAACATCCCATCATACCGCGTTAAAGAGGGTGATGTAATTGAAGTACGTGATCGTTCCAAGCAATTGGCGGTTCTGCTAGAAGCCACACAACTGGCTGAACGCGACGTTCCTGATTACATGGACGTTGACCACTCAAAAATGACGGCCACATTCGTGCGCACACCAACATTGGGCGACGTTCCGTACCCAGTTGTTATGGAGCCAAACTTGGTTGTTGAATTCTACGCGAAGAACTAATCTTCGCCGAAATTCGAATAATTTTGAGGCCGTCCAATTGGGGCGGCCTTTTTCGTTTGTAACACTTTCAGCGAAAATCTGGGTGCGTCAGAAATCCAGCTTTTATTGTGGTGTTCAGAACGATATGTGTGTCCTGACAAATAAGGGCTGATGAAATGACATCTATCAAGGCGCAACCGGGCATTATGGATATAGAGCTGTACCAAAGCGGTGCAGCCCATATTGAAGGCGTGGATAATGTCATCAAGCTTAGCTCGAATGAAAATCCATTAGGCCCAAGCCCCAAAGCAGTCGAGGCATATCAGCGAGCGGCTAACAACCTGCACCGTTACCCATCCTCCGATCAGATTGGGTTGCGCAGCGCGATTGGTGAGGTTTTATCACTTGATGCAGATCGCATTATTTGTGGCGCGGGCTCCGATGAAATCATCGCGTTTTTGTGTCAGGCCTTTGCAGGGCCAGGTGATGAGGTCATCCACACCGAACACGGCTTTGCGATGTATCGCATTTCAGCGTTGTCTGCAGGAGCGACCCCTGTTGAGGTACGCGAGAACGAACGCGTGACTAACGTGGATGCCATTCTTGAAGCTTGTACATCCAAAACCAAGTTGGTGTTTATTGCCAATCCAAACAACCCAACTGGAACGATGATCGGTGAGGCCGAGATTGACCGTCTGGCTGATGCTTTGCCGCCCCAAGCGATCCTTGTCCTTGATGGTGCCTACGCGGAATTCGTTGAGGGGTATGATGGTGGTGCCGCTTTGGTCGATCAGCGTGAAAATGTCTTTATGACGCGTACATTTTCCAAACTGTATGGATTGGGCAGCCTTCGTGTTGGTTGGGGATATGGTCCTGCTGCATTGGTCAATGTCTTGAACCGCATCCGTGGACCGTTCAACCTAAGCCAGTCAGCATTGGACGCAGCAGAGGCCGCAATGCGTGACTTGAATTATACAAACCATTGTCGCCATGAGAACGAAAAATGGCGCACGTGGTTGGCGAATGGATTGTCCGAGATCGGCGTCCCATCGGATGTGAGCCAAGCCAACTTTATTTTGGCGCGTTTCGCCAATCAGACAGAGGCAGAGAATTGCGATAGATATCTGCAATCCCAAGGTTTGGTTGTACGCCGTGTTGCCGGTTACAAGTTGCCCAACGCACTTCGTATCACAGTTGGTGACGAAAGCGCATGTCATCTTGTTCTCGGGGCCATTCAAAATTTTAAAGCAGGCAAAAAATGACCAAAGTATATGATCGCGTCGCTTTGATTGGCCTTGGGCTGATTGCATCCTCCATGTTTTGGGCGATGAAACGTTCTGGGTTAGCAGGCGAAGTCGTTGGCTTTGCACGGAGTGCGCAAACACGTGACACGGCCCGCAAAATCGGGCTGTGCGATCACGTATATGATGATATCAAAGACGCGGTAAAAGACGCCGATTTGGTTGTGTTGTGCGTACCCGTCGGCGTGATGGGGGCAGTTGCCGCAGAAATCGCGGGGTCATTGAAAGCAGGGGCCACGGTTTCTGATGTTGGTTCAGTTAAGCAGGATGTTATCCAATCTGTTGGACTACATCTACCTGATAACGTGCATTTCATCCCTGCGCATCCGCTTGCCGGTACCGAACACTCAGGCCCCGAAGCCGGATTTGCAGAACTGTTTGACAACCGTTGGTGCCTATTGGTCCCAGCGGAAAACACATCATCCGATGCGATCACTCAGTTGCGGGCGCTTTGGGAAGGTATGGGTTCAAATGTTGAGGAGATGGACGCCGAACACCACGATCTTGTTCTTGCGGTCACGAGCCACGCGCCCCATCTCATTGCCTACACAATGGTTGGTGTCGCAGATGACTTAGGCCGAGTGACGGATGGCGAAGTTATCAAGTACTCAGCTGCTGGATTTCGCGACTTTACCCGGATTGCAGCAAGCGATCCAACGATGTGGCGCGATGTATTCCTGAGTAACAAAGAAGCGACCTTGGAAATTCTCGGGCGTTTTACCGAGGAGCTGTTTGCGTTGCAGCGTGCCATTCGAACTGGTGATGGCGACCACTTGTTTGATTACTTCAGCCGCACGCGTGCCATTCGACGTGGTATCATTGAAGCGGGGCAAGACACTGCTGCACCAAACTTTGGTCGTGGGGCAAAGGACGGCGAGTGATCAGACACACTTTCATTGCAGAAATGTTAATGGCCGATGTATCTGAGGCTGGGCTGGATCTCTCGTTGCGTCCTGGTGGACGTGATGGGACAGGGCCCGCAGTGTCGAAGCGTTGGCGAAACAGCCACTTGAAGCCCTGTTGCATCCGGTGGCTGTCGCATCAATCGGTACCAGTTCTTCGTGACGCCCAAATGGAATTGTCGCTCAGGTGATGACGCGAAAAAAAACAAGCGCCTCAAAGAGGCCGTTTGTGGGGACCCAATTATACAAAGTGAGATGTTCAGTCGTGTCTCAGACAAGCTCAATGGCGGCGGGTTGTCTGGTTTCAAAGCTGCCGCACTATTGATATCTTGCTATGGTTTTGAACGTTGACTGTACCAACAGGCTCCTCAAGGGCTGGCACAAGGCGGATAGCAAAACGATGCGCAGTGCTCATGATAAAGAATGTGGGCCGTTTGGAACTGTCCTTGGCCCTAATGCTGATCGTCATCATTAGGACCATTTCCATTTTGATACGGCTGGCTAACGCAATGGCCCATATTGCCGTTAACGCAAAACGATCTTAGGGGCCGGACCGATTGGAATAAAGCCAATTAAGATCATGCCACCTCGCAAATTCAGTTGAATATCTAAAGCATTGGGATCACCTGAAAAGCGGGCAAGGGTACTTAACCCGCTTTCAGCTTGTTGGCGTAAACTGCTGCTAAGGGCACCAGATCGCTCAGCCAACTCTAACATCCCCTGCCAATTTTCGGCCTGAATATTTAACGTGCCTGTAGGTGTGCCTGTTGCGTCGACCTCCAAGTCAGCCGCGAAAAACAATCGCAAATCAGCCCAAACCGCTTCGGCCAGCTTTAGTTTGATCTGACGCGGCTGAGGTCGCGCGGCTTCAACTGCGCTGATATTCCATGGTTTGTCGAAAATGATGTCGGCATCAATCGTGAAAGAATCAAAGTTTAAAGGCCAATCGTCTGGCAGGCGAAGGGCGGCCCGCGGCGCATCGCCAGGTCGTAAATTCGTGGCCTCAGCGTCAATCTTGTACCGCGCAGGTGTGGTTTGATTTTGGTCCATCGTTAAACTTAAATTGTCTGCACCTAACACGGTTTGTTGGTTTATGTTCAGTGACCAAGGGCCTGTCAGTGTTGCTATTTGTTCAAGCTCCAGTGCAGCACCTGGGTGCAACTTTAGATCGGCAGCGCCTTGGGCGAATTCTAGGGTTGAACTCCCCTCAGTGGTGACAAACGAAATTGGGTCGCTGGGAAGCACAAGAGTTAGATTACCAGGCCAATAGGTCGGTGCACCAATCTGGAGCGCTGGTAAATTGATCACAACGCCGCCGTCTGTATCAGCCAACACAATATCTGTCATATCGGCATCAACACGGCCAGGGAAGCCACGCAGATCAAGTGACGCATAGTCCGCTTGCCATCCATCCAAACGGCGGTCTCCGAACCATGTATCAAGTGCTGTTTTCATACCGAACCCAAAAATAGCCCACCACGCACACCACGCCACGGTCACAAGTAATATGGTCCACAATAGCCAGCGCATAACAGCCCCTTTCGCTTTGGTTTGAAATCGGGTTTATCCATGGTCGGTGAAAAGAACCAGAGTGGTGGTGAAAATGACGATGTGGGTGTTTGGCTATGGCAGCCTTTTGTGGAATCCTGGTTTTGAGATTACAGTGAGGGCCGTTGCAACATTGCCAAACTACGCGCGCTCCTTTTGCATGCGTTCAATTCACCATCGTGGAACGGTCGACGATCCTGGTTTGGTTCTGGCACTCGATGAACGCAGTGGGGCACAATGTGCCGGTGTGGCTTTTGCCGTTGCTGCTGGGAAAGAAGACGAAACACTTCAATATTTGCGTGAGCGCGAATTGGTGTCCTCTGCGTATTTAGAGAAAATCCTAACGCTAAATTTGGCTGATGGGCGTAGAGTTGAAGCCGTGACCTACGTCATTGATGAAAGCCATGAACAATATTGCAGTGATCTGCCACTGGAAGAGCAAGCCCAAATTATCGCCAATGCGGTCGGTGGGCGTGGGCCGAATTGGGAATATTTATACAACACAGCCAGTCATTTACGCGATATTGACCTGCGTGATCCTGATTTAGAGTGGCTTACAGCACGGGTCCGCGACTTGGTTGCATAATTCCTTGGCTCTTTAGGTAGTTATTGTCTAAGTTAAAGCCAGAGCAGACACAAAGCCCGGAGCATGGCGCATGGCGCAGGCAGACAACGAGGCACAGCCACATTTCACGCAACCAGTACGCCAGATCGTGCTTATGTTGACGGTGATTGGCTTGACCACATTTGGCGCGGTAGTTGCGCTTCCACAGGTGTTGCCTGTGTTCGAAGCCAATCCGCAGCTTAACAGCTTTATATTTTTAGTATTTATGATCGGTGTCGTCGCCTGTTTTTGGCAGGTGTTTCAGCTAATTGGGTCGGTCATTTGGCTTAAGCGGTTTGCCTCTGATACTTCAGAAGTGAATTCAAAAGCACCTCAATTGCTCGCCCCATTGGCATCGCTACTACGCACACGTGGTGCGCGGATGCAGATTAATACATCTTCAACGCGTTCAATCTTGGATTCCGTTGCAACGCGGATTGATGAAGCTCGCGAAATTACGCGCTATATCGTCAATACGCTAATCTTCTTGGGGCTGCTTGGAACCTTTTATGGCTTGGCGACGACGGTGCCGGCATTGGTCGATACTATCCGCAGCTTAGCCCCGAAGGATGGCGAGGCCAGCGTTGCCGTGTTTGGCCGCTTGATGACTGGGCTGGAATCCCAACTGAGCGGCATGGGCGTTGCCTTTGCCTCATCACTGCTTGGCTTGGCTGGGTCTTTGGTTGTCGGTATCTTAGAGCTGTTTGCAGGTCACGGTCAGAACCGTTTCTATCGTGAACTTGAAGAATGGCTTAGCTCAATCACACGAGTTGGTTTCTCGTCTGGTGAAGATGCATCCTCTGAACAAGCAGCGATGACAAGGGTTCTTGATCACATGGCAGAACAAATGGAAGCAATGCAGCAGATGTTCATTCAGTCTGATGTCAGCCGCTCAATGGTGGATGAACGTCTTGGTCAACTAAGCGATTCAATCGAACGGATGACATACCAGATGCAACATGGCGATGCTGAGAATTCAGCACTTGAACGTGTGGCCGCTGGTCAGGAACGCCTCATCGCGTACTTAGAAAGCCAAGGTGGTGGCGAAGGAGGAATGGACGCGGAAAGTCGAATGCGCCTTCGGTCTATCGATGTTCAAATGCTGCGTATTCTCGAAGAAATTTCTGCAGGTCGTCAGGAAAGCATGACAGAACTGCGTACTGATATTTCTGCACTGGCTCAAGCGCTTTCACAGCCGCGTGGCCAGGAGCGCATACCGGCAAGATCTAGAACACAAGACGAGGCTGAGTAATGGCCCTGTCACGACGCACGGGTGTAAGGTTCCAGGCGTCGATTTGGCCGGGCTTTGTGGATGCAATGACGGGTCTTTTGTTGGTCCTGATGTTTGTTTTGACCATCTTCATGGTTGTGCAGTTTGTATTGCGTGAGACCATTTCGGGGCAAGAAGTCGAGCTGAATGACCTTGCTGGCGAAGTTGCGGCACTGGCGCAAGCATTGGGGTTGGAAGAGCAACGTAGCAATCAATTGAACGTACGCGTAAATGCTCTTAACGCAACCCTTATTGAAGCCCGTGGCCAAGCTAAAGTTCAGGCGAATATCATTGCTACGCTCACCTCAGAGCGTGACACTCAGGCCCAAAAACTGGCTGAAGCAAGCAATCAAATCACCGTATTTGAAGCACAGGTGGCGGGCCTTTTGGGGCAACGTGAAGAGTCGCTTGGTACTATTGCCGAACTCGAAACTGAACAGACCCGCCTTGAAAATGAACAAACCCGTTTGATCTCTGAACAAGAAGCCTTGAACCTCGCGTTGGCTGCAAATCGAACTGAAATTGATGCCCAAAGCGAAGCGGCAAGATTGGCAGCAAGCAAACGTGAAGCCCTAGAGGCATTGATCGCAGACCTTGAGGCACAAGGCTTGAAAACTGAAGAACGTGTTATCGCGCTTGAACAACAACTGGTAATGACTGCGGAAGCGCTAAGCGCAGAAGAAGCGGCAAAGATGGTTGAGGCCGCCGCTGCACAGGTATTGCGCAACCGGCTGGAGAATGCGGACGCTGAATTGACAGCCATGACATTGTCGCTTGAGGCCAAACGCCGTGAGGCTGAGGAAACCTTAACATTACTGGCCGCAGCGCGTTTAGCCCAAGGTGATCTAAACAGCCAGTTGGTTGCTTTGCTTTCTCAAGTCGAAGACGGAAATTCTCAAAGCCAAAGTTTGCAGAGTGAATTACTTTTTGCACGAAACGATGCAGATAATTTGCGCGCCCAACTTAGCTTAACAGGCCAAAGTGCTGCACAGCTGCAGGTTCGACTGGCGGCGGCTGGTCAAGAAATTTCAGATCTACAAGCGCAAGTTTCGTTGGGTACTGAAACTGCGGCTGAAATTCAGGCGCGTCTAACAGCTGCTTTGGCAGAAAAATTAGAGGCGAAACAGTCGTTAAATGCAGCTACCCTAAATGAGGAAGACGTGCGCAAGCAGCTTACGGCGGCACTGGCTGCCAAATTGCAGTCTGAACAAGCATCGCGTGATCTTCTGTCTGCTACAGAGCAACAGGCACTTTTGCTTAAAAATGCTCAAAACACGTTGTCCAAGGAACGTGTGACCAGCGCTGCTGCCCAACGTCAAACTGAATTGCTTAACCAGCAAGTTGCAGCCTTGCGCACGCAGCTTCAAGAACTCAGCGGCCTTCTCGATTTAGCTGAGCAACGCGATCAAGAAACTCAGGTCCAGTTGCAGTCACTAGGGTCTGACCTAAACACTGCACTTGCCCGTGCCGTCGCAGAAGAACGCCGTCGGCGAGTGCTTGAGGAACAAGAGCGCAAGCGGCTTGAAGCCGAAACAGCAGAAGAACGCCGTCGGCGAGTGCTTGAGGAACAAGAGCGCAAACGGCTTGAAGCCGAAACAAAAGACCTTGCCCAATACCGTTCTGAATTTTTTGGACGCCTGCGCGATTTATTGGGAAATCAAGAAGGTGTGCGGATCGACGGAGACCGATTTGTGTTCTCGTCAGAGGTGTTATTTCCACCAGGAGGAGCGCAACTATCCCCATTGGGTGAAGTTGAGATTACGAAAATTGCTACAATTTTACGTGGGATAGCAGATGAAATTCCGCCAGAAATCGATTGGGTCATCCGCGTAGATGGACACACGGACAACGTGCCATTGTCAGGCTCGGGTGAGTTCGCAGGCAATTGGGAGCTTAGCCAAGCGCGTGCATTATCGGTTGTGAAATATATGGCGAATGTCTTGGCCATACCGCCCAGCCGTTTGGCTGCAAATGGTTTTGGCCAGTATCAACCCATCAACACAGCCGATACGCCAGAAGCGCGTGCACAGAACCGACGGATTGAGTTGAAATTCACCGAGAAATAGTGTGGCTATTTGAAGATGATTTTTGTCTTTTCTATGATAATGGCATGACTGTCACGCACAAAAGAAACTGATCCAAAATACGCTCTTGTTTGGCCAGCTAACGTTGCTTAGGCGTTTGTAAATTACGCGAAATAGTTGCGGCTTGTTCTCTCTGATAAGAAATGGTTTTCTAACCCGATACAAGTTGGGCCTTCCAAGGGGAGTTGCATTTGGTCGCGTTTCTTGGCACCAAAACCAACGCCAAAAACAACATTTAAGGTGCTTATGTAGGCAGGCTTTATGATGCTGCGAACCCTGATTACACGTTGTTAAATGCGGGAGCATGACCTGCTAACTTTGCGCATAGAACGGCTCCTGTGCGGCAGAGCAGTGGTTCTCTCCAAAGAGTATCTTCGTCGGGCTCGCCGCAAGTTACGCTTCCCTTAGTATCGAATGGATCACTCACTTTACCATATTTTGAAACGAAAGATGAAAGTGCGTGAGTTGTGTGCGGCCACTTAGGCTAATTGGCCCAAGTACTGTGCCAACCCTAACGATGTCAGCGGTTTTGACCTGCACCGATCCCTTTTTGATGTGGCAGTATTGGGTTTCCCGGCCACCTACTTGATGGTTCCCCAGACCATTTACACATTCGTGGTCTTTAACATTGACGGCATCTTCAGGGGGGTTCCCATTGCGGCCCCCGTTTTTCGATACAATCATGTTTATCTCAGCCGGCATCTTCTCTAGTAAAGCTGTGTAAAATCAGTGCGCTGTTGGCAAATTGGATCAAGTCTTAAGACGGTTGCAGCAAACAGTGCTGCAACCGCTGTGAGGCGAAGCGGATCATTCGGCGGTAAGCAAGGGGGGCTTGTCGCCGGAAATTCGTGGATTGGCCAACCCCTCGATTTTGATGTCTAAATCTCCGCCTTTGACCCCAACTTTGACAACACCACCTTTGGTTAGTTTCCCAAACAACAGTTCCTCGGATAGTGGTTTTTTGATATGCTCTTGAATGACACGCCCCAATGGGCGTGCACCCATTTTGTCATCATAGCCACGATCACCCAACCAAGCAGCAGCTGCCTTGGTCAATTCAATGGTTACATTGCGATCCATCAATTGTGCTTCAAGCTGCAAAACAAACTTTTCAACGACCTGATTTATGACCTCTTTGGGAAGACGGGAGAAGCTGATGACCGCGTCCAGACGGTTGCGGAATTCAGGCGTAAATGTCCTCTCAATCGCTGCCGTGTCCTCGCCGATACGGCTATCGCGACCAAACCCGATTGCTTCCTTTGCTTGCTCTGCAGCACCAGCATTTGAAGTCATGATCAAGACCACATTACGGAAGTCGACAGTGCGGCCGTTGTGGTCTGTTAGCTTACCGTGGTCCATTACCTGGAGCAGAATATTATAAACATCAGGATGAGCTTTTTCCATTTCATCAAGCAGCAGCACACAGTGGGGATGTTGATCAATACCATCTGTCAGCATGCCACCTTGGTCAAAGCCAACATAGCCGGGAGGCGCACCAATCAAACGTGAAACTGCGTGCTTTTCCATGTATTCGGACATGTCAAAGCGTAGAAGTTCAACGCCAAGTGTGTCCGCAAGCTGTTTAGCGACTTCAGTTTTACCAACGCCGGTTGGACCAGCAAATAGGTAGTTACCAATTGGCTTTTCGGGCTCACGTAAACCTGCACGGGCAAGTTTGATGGCGCTTGAAAGTGCCTCAATCGCCCTGTTCTGGCCAAAAACAACTCGTTTTAACGATGTCTCCAGATCGCGGAGTACAACGGCATCGTCTTTGGAAACGCTTTTTGGCGGAATACGCGCGATCTTGGCCACGACGGCTTCGACCTCTTTGATGCCGATCGTTTTGCGTCGCTTTGCGGCGGGGATCAAATGCTGTGCAGCACCTGCCTCGTCGATTACGTCAATTGCGCTGTCAGGCAATTTGCGATCGTTAATATAACGGGCAGCCAGTTCAACAGAGGATTTGATCGCGTCAGCAGTGTATTTAACCGAGTGATGGTCCTCAAAATACGATTTGATACCACGCAGAATTTTGACGGCATCCTCAACGGATGGCTCATTCACGTCGATCTTTTGGAAACGACGGCTTAAGGCGCGATCCTTCTCAAAGTGCTGACGGAACTCTTGATAGGTTGTTGAACCCATCGTGCGTAGTTTACCACCGGCAAGAGCAGGCTTTAACAAGTTGGAGGCGTCCATTGCCCCGCCCGATGTGGCACCAGCGCCAATAACCGTGTGGATTTCATCGATGAATAGCACCGCGTCGTCATGTGCTTCTAGCTCCGTCACAACTGCTTTTAGACGCTCCTCAAAGTCACCGCGGTAACGCGTACCTGCAAGCAATGCGCCCATATCGAGCGAGAAGATGGTGGTTTCAGACAGCACTTCAGGTGTCTCTCCCGCAACGATCTTACGGGCAAGACCCTCTGCAATAGCAGTTTTGCCTACGCCCGGATCACCAACTAGAAGCGGGTTATTTTTACGACGACGGCAAAGCACTTGAATACAACGTTCAACTTCGCTGTCGCGGCCAATCAATGGATCAATGTCGCCTTCGCGCGATTTTACGTTCAAGTCTACGCAGTATTTTTCAAGTGCGCTTTCTTTCTTTTCGCCGTCCGTGACACCCAGATCATCGTCCAGACTATCCGGGGTTCCGGAAACGGCACGTTCTTCACCGTACTCCGGGTCTTTGGCCACGCCGTGGGCGATAAAATTGACAGCGTCATAACGTGTCATGTCCTGCTCTTGCAGAAAGAAGGCCGCGTTTGATTCACGTTCCGCAAAGATGGCAACGATGACATTGGCACCTGTGACCTCTGTTCGGCCAGATGACTGAACATGGATAGCGGCGCGTTGAATAACACGTTGAAACGCGGCTGTTGGCACTGCCTCAGAACCATCAATATCGGTGATTAGATTTGCCAATTCTTCGTCGATAAATTTGACAAGCGCACCGCGCAGTTCGTCAGCGTCAACAGAACAGGCCTGCATCACTTTTTTCGCATCTGGTTCATCCAGCAACGTGAGCAATAAATGCTCGAGCGTTGCGAACTCGTGATGACGATCATTTGCAAGCGCAAGTGCTGCGTGGATGGCTTTTTCTAGTGTGGTCGAAAATGAAGGCACGTTGTGCTCCTGTCGATCGAGGCGGTTTAGGGGGGCGAGTGATCTCGCGGCTGAACCATCCGTGTAGTTGTATAGTTAGAGTTTGGTTGATCGGTGGCCAGCTTCAAGTGCTTTTTTTTATAAAAGGGGCTTAAAAGCCGATATAATTGATCAATCTGCTATCAAGTTTACGTCAAAACCTATCCTTACGGGCGCGAATCTCGGTAAAGACTTCAACGGGGGATGCGCCGGTTAGGTTTAAGTGTTCTTGGATTTCAGGGTTGTCTGCCCGCAAGAATGGGTTGGTTTCACGTTCTAATTCCAAAGTTGAAGGGATGGTTGACAGCCCGTTTCCGCGTTTGTCTTCAATGTCCTTGATACGCGACATAAGTGCCGGATTAACTGGATCAACCGTTGTAGCAAAAGAGGCATTGCTGGCGGTGTATTCGTGGCCTGAATAAATGCGGGTTTGGGGAGGCATTTCGGCAGTTTTTTGTAGGCTCGCATACATCTGTGCAGGTGTGCCTTCAAACAGGCGTCCGCAGCCCATCACCATTAGGCTGTCAGCCGTAAAAAACGCATCAGATGCTGGCAGATAGAATGCGATGTGGTCGATGGTGTGGCCAGACATGTCCAACACCTGAACGTTTTCGCCACCAAAGCTAAAATTGTCAGCATCCGCCACAGCCATATTCAGTGGAGGTAGGCGGTGGGCGTCCCCCATTGATCCCACAACTTTTGCCGGATGTTGTGCCAGAATTTCTGGTAGCCCGTCAACGTGATCTGGGTGGTGGTGCGTAATCCATACTTCGCTAAGTGCCCAACCTCGTTGGCTTAATTCGGCCAAGATAGGTGATGCTTCTGGCACATCGACAAGGGCGGTTTGGGCACTTGCAGCATCGTGGATCAAATAGGCATAGTTGTCTTGAAGACAGGGGATTGTGACGATCTCAAGGGGCATGGCCATTTACCTGATGGTTGTTACACTGCAAAGTGATTTGAGCCTAATTTGACCTATCGGGGAAGTGTCTGCAATGCACCTTGATGTACAAGACTTGAGGAACTTTTATTATCGCAGCATGCTTGGACGTGCGGCGCAGAAATCGTTGCGCACACAGATGTTGAACATCTGGCCCGAGGCAAAGGGGCAAACCGTTGTGGGTTATGGTTTTGCAGCCCCTCTATTGCGCCCATATCTTGAGGATGCGCGACGGGTTATAGCGCTTATGCCCGGACCCCAAGGCGTGATGCCGTGGCCTGCCAATGAACCCAACGTGTCAGTGCTGATCGAGGAAACACGTTGGCCGATTGAAACAGGGCATGTTGATAAACTTGTTGTTTTACATGGTCTTGAAACTTCGCAGCACCCTTTTGATCTTTTGGAGGAATGCTGGCGTGTCTTGGGGCCGGGGGGCAAAGTGCTGTTGATCGTGCCCAATCGGGCAGGGGTTTGGGCACGGCGCGATGGTACACCTTTTGGCTATGGGCGGCCTTATTCTGTGGGGCAGTTAGAGGCTGAGCTGCGGCGGCACCAGTTTGTGCCAGAACGGCATATGGGGGCGTTGTATCAATTGCCGTCAGGCAAGCGCATTTGGATGAAGTCTGCGCCCATGTTTGAGCGGATTGGGGTGCATATGCCAGCTATGGTTGCCGGTGGTGCTGTGATGGTTGAGGCGACTAAACAAGTCTATCCGCCAAAGGGTACAGTTGCGCGCCAAAGACGGGCGATTAGCGTGCTTGAAGGGTTGGGTGCGCCGGTGGTCGAACCGACCTAAGTGCGCTGTGTTGACCTGAGGAATGCTGTACCTGTTTTGCCAGTAAATGGTCCGAAAACAGGCTGAACTGTACAAATCACGCGCTAAATTGTGCAGTTGTGTGAGGGTGATTTTGCCCAAGACCATAGGTTTTGCGCAAGACAGTGTAGATTGCCTGCTGTTCTGTACAGTTTACAGTTTGCTAACCCTAGCATCAGAAAAAGTGTTAATCAACGCGCCCTTCTTTAGCGATTTTGTTAAATTTGGCTAATGTTTGTGCGCTCAAGATCGGCCTGAACAACATCGTCATCCGCCAAATTGATGATGCCCAACAAGCGTATTGTTGCGGTCGTCGTAATGGTTGTTGCTGTCGCCGCGGGGTCTGCGGCTGAAAAAAACGTCAGTGTAGGTGCCATCATCAGCTTGAACGATCTCGAAGGTAATAGGGACGTCGACAGAACCGTTACTGCTTTGGAACTCGAGCGGCATAACAAGCACGGCCTCGTTAGGGGCAAAATCGGTAATCGTAGTCACGACACCTCTCATCCGGGGCTTCGCTGTCAAATTCAACACCCGTGAAAATTAATTCAAATCGGTCTTCGCCGTCGCCGCCGGTTAAGGTGTCAAGTGAGTTTGCGCTGTTAAGATAGGTGCTTGTCTCGATCCGATCGTTTCCTGCGCCACCATCGGCGATGACACTATTTTGATAGCCTAGCGAGTCTTCCGGAATAAGAAAGTCGTCTCCGGCATTGCCATAAAGTGATGTTCTGCCCCAAGAGTCAGTTGAGTCGCCATCAATCACGCAGTCTTCGCCAAAGGCATCAATGGTGTCATCCCCAGAACCGCCCGGAAAGAAGCCTAGATTGCTATCCTCAGATCCATTGCTTTGGAAAACAGTGTAATTACTACCGCCACCGCCGTTCACTACGAAACCGTGGCCAACGGCCTCGATCGTGTCATCGCCCGCAAAGCCCTTGACGGTTTAGTTTTTCATCGCTTCCAAAATGTCGGATTGGTTGGTTCCTTGTATAATCTCCGTTTCGGCCGCTGGTTCGCCCGTTCCCTCACCGTTGTCACCGAAAAACTCAACTGCGAATGTCGCAAGCCCTGTGCCTCAAAGGGCGAGCAATAAAAAAGAGATCATTATTAAACCATGGATTTTGAAAAAAGTGCTTCACGCTATTGGCGTTGGCGGACTTAGTCAAATTGGGCGACTTTAACTGATGTGATCGTATTGCAGTGGGTTGGGGTATCGATCTTTTAGCGCGTGTGGGGGCCAAATGACTGGCAGATTTCAGAGATTCGAGGTCCAATTTCGAAAAAATAATTACAAAAACCCTAACAAAAATACTGCCCCAAAGGGTCGCACATTGGTTAGTGCGTTGAATTCGTTTAATAAGCCGATCGGGACGTGATATCACAGATATGTTGCGAGGCGCGATTACCTCTGTTACGTACGCCGTGATTTCATCGCTCCGGTATATATTGGAGTGATCCAACCCCCTACGTCAAACCATCTGGTGGAAACGTAGGGCCATGTCATCGGAAGGGTGGACGTGTCAGAACCAGCTTCGATTGCCACAAGTATTGCGAGCCGTTACGCAACGGCCGTGTACGACCTTGCCAAAGACGGCAAGAAGGTCAAAGCCATTGAAACAGATTTGGGCGTTTTGTCCGATGCAATGGCAGACAGCAGCGACTTTAATGCGCTGATCCATTCTCCTATCTATTCGCGCGAAGAACAGGGTGCAGCAATTGCTGGCCTAGCGAAGAAGATGAAACTCTCACCAATTATGAGCAAAACGCTGGCCTTGATGGCTTCAAAGCGTCGTTTGTTTGTATTGCCTCAGTTGGTTGTCGCCCTGCGCGAAGCTATTGCTGAAGACAATGGTGAAGTTACAGCGGACGTCACCAGTGCTTCGGCGCTGACTAAGGCGCAATCAGACAAGCTTGCCAAAACGCTTAAAGCGAAACTTGGTAAGACTGTGACTATCAATGCGACCGTGGATGAGTCTCTCATCGGCGGTCTTGTCGTTAAAGTAGGTTCGAAAATGATCGATACGTCGATCCGCTCGAAGCTCAATTCCCTCCAGAACGTAATGAAAGAGGTCGGATAAATGAGTATCCAAGCTGCAGAAATTTCTGCGATCCTGAAAGACCAGATCGAAAACTTTGGTCAAGAAGCAGAAGTAGCCGAAGTTGGCCGCGTTCTGTCCGTCGGTGACGGTATCGCGCGTGTATATGGTTTGGACAGTGTTCAAGCTGGTGAAATGGTTGAATTCCCTGGTGGAATCCAAGGCATGGCCTTGAATCTGGAATCTGACAACGTTGGCGTTGTTATTTTCGGGTCCGACCAAGACATTAAAGAGGGCGACGTTGTTAAACGTACGAACTCTATCGTGGACGTACCAGTCGGTGACGAGCTGCTTGGACGCGTTGTTGACGGTTTGGGTAACCCAATCGATGGCAAAGGTCCGATCAAAACCGCGAAACGTGGTTTGGCTGAAGTTAAAGCGCCGGGCATCATTCCACGCAAATCGGTTCACGAACCGATGGCGACTGGCCTGAAGTCGGTTGACGCGATGATCCCAATTGGCCGTGGCCAACGCGAATTGATCATTGGTGACCGCCAAACTGGTAAAACAGCTGTGGCTCTGGATGCGATCCTGAACCAAAAATCATACAACGAAGCTGCTGGAGACGACGAGTACAAAAAATTGTACTGTGTATACGTTGCGATTGGCCAAAAGCGTTCTACGGTCGCTCAGTTGGTTAAGAAGCTCGAAGAAACTGGCGCGATGGAATACTCTATCGTTGTTGCTGCGACTGCGTCTGACCCAGCTCCGATGCAATTCTTGGCACCATATGCTGCGACTACAATGGCTGAGCACTTCCGCGACAACGGTCGCCACGCTTTGATCATATATGATGATTTGTCAAAGCAAGCTGTGTCTTACCGCCAAATGTCCTTGCTACTTCGTCGTCCTCCAGGACGTGAAGCGTATCCTGGTGACGTTTTCTATCTTCACTCTAGATTGCTTGAGCGTTCTGCGAAATTGGGCGATGCATCCGGTAACGGTTCATTGACAGCTTTGCCGATCATTGAAACTCAGGGCGGCGACGTTTCTGCGTTTATTCCGACAAACGTGATTTCGATCACTGATGGTCAGATTTTCTTGGAAACAGAATTGTTCTACCAAGGTATCCGTCCTGCTGTAAACACAGGTCTATCTGTGTCTCGTGTTGGTTCATCTGCTCAAACCAAAGCTATGTCTTCGGTTGCCGGTCCGGTGAAACTTTCCTTGGCTCAGTATCGTGAAATGGCTGCATTTGCGCAGTTCGGTTCCGATTTGGATGCTGCAACACAACAAATGTTGAACCGCGGTGCGCGTTTGACTGAGTTGATGAAGCAACCACAGTACGCACCGTTGACCAACGCCGAGATCGTTTGCGTCATCTATGCAGGTACAAATGGTTACCTCGATGCAGTTGCTGTTACTGAGGTTGGTCGTTTCGAGACTGCAATGTTGGCGCATTTGCGCAACAACAATGCGGACTTGTTGGCTGACATCACAGACAACGACCGTAAGGTGAAGGGTGAACTGGCAGACAAGATCAAAGCCGCACTTGACGCATTCGTCGCAGATTTCGCTTAAGGGGATAAAGCCAGATGGCCAACCTCAAGGAACTCAAAAACAGGATCACGAGTGTTAAGAACACTCGTAAGATCACAAAGGCCATGCAAATGGTTGCCGCGGCGAAGCTTCGCCGCGCGCAGGAAGCTGCGGAGCAGTCACGTCCCTATACAACGCGTTTTAACGCGGTGATGGGTGGCTTGGCCGCGTCCGTAGGTGGCAGCGGCTCTGCGCCGAAATTGTTGTCAGGTACTGGCAGCGACGACGTGCAGTTGATGGTTGTCATGACGTCAGAACGTGGTCTTTGCGGCGGGTTCAATACGAACATCGTTAAGAAGGCTAAACTCCACGCTGCTGCTTTGAAGGCTGCGGGCAAGACTGTTAAGATCTTGACTGTTGGCAAAAAAGGCCGCGATCAAATGAAGCGCGAATTTGGCGATTTGTTTGTAGGCCATGTCGATATGACAGAGGTCAAGCGTGTTGCTTATACGGATGCGCAAGGCATCGCAAAAGACGTGTTGACCCGCTTCGATGCAGGTGAATTCGACCTTGCGACTATCTTCTATGCGCAATTCCAAAACGTTGTGACTCAGATCCCGACGGCACAGCAGATTATTCCAGCTTCTTTTGAAGTGGAAGAGGATGCAGCTGAAGCGGCATTGTACGACTACGAGCCAAGTGAAGAGGCCATTTTGGCTGACTTGCTGCCACGTGGTGTTGCAACTGCCATCTTTAGTGCGCTGTTGGAAAACGGAGCGTCCGAACAGGGCGCGCGTATGTCCGCAATGGACAACGCGACACGAAATGCGGGTGAAATGATCGACAAGTTGACGATCCAATACAACCGTTCGCGTCAAGCCGTGATCACCAATGAGCTGATTGAAATTATTTCGGGTGCGGAAGCACTCTAAAGAACCGGAGAAATACGACATGGCAAATGCAGTCGGCAAAATTACTCAAGTCATCGGCGCGGTCGTCGACGTTCAGTTTCAGGATAACCTTCCTGCAATTCTGAATGCTATTGTGACTGACAACAACGGCAAAAAACTGACGCTAGAAGTAGCACAGCACCTTGGCGAAAACACAGTACGCGCAATTGCGATGGACGCGACAGAAGGTTTGGTCCGTGGCGCTGCGGTAACCGACACTGGTGAACCTATTCAGGTTCCAGTTGGTTCCGGTACATTGGGCCGCATCTTGAACGTGACAGGCGAGCCTGTTGACGAACAGGGTCCAGTTATCGCGACTGAAACACGTTCAATCCACGGTGAAGCGCCAGCGTTTGATCAACAGTCCACAGCGACCGAAATTTTGACAACAGGCATCAAAGTGATCGACCTTTTGGCCCCTTACACTAAAGGTGGTAAAATTGGTTTGTTCGGTGGTGCTGGTGTTGGCAAAACCGTTTTGATCATGGAATTGATCAACAACATTGCGAAGGTACACTCCGGTGTGTCCGTGTTCGCGGGTGTTGGTGAGCGTACGCGTGAGGGGAATGACCTTTACCACGAGATGATCGAATCTAACGTTATCGTTCCTGACAACCTGCCGGAGTCTAAGATTGCTCTGGTATACGGTCAGATGAACGAGCCTCCCGGTGCGCGTATGCGTATTGCTTTGACTGGTTTGTCTTTGGCAGAGCAGTTCCGCGATGACACGGGTTCTGACGTTTTGTTCTTCGTTGATAACATCTTCCGCTTTACTCAAGCTGGTTCTGAGGTGTCTGCGCTTTTGGGTCGTATCCCATCTGCGGTTGGCTACCAGCCAACATTGGCAACCGACATGGGCATGATGCAAGAGCGTATCGCGTCTACAAAGAACGGTTCCATTACATCAGTTCAAGCTGTGTACGTTCCTGCGGATGACCTTACCGACCCTGCACCAGCGACATCGTTTGCTCACCTTGATGCGACAACTGTTTTGGATCGCTCCATCTCAGAAAAAGGTATTTATCCAGCGGTTGACCCACTTGGTTCAACATCACGTTTGCTAGATCCGTTGATTATTGGTGACGAGCACTACAAAGTTGCGACAGACGTTCAGCAAGTTTTGCAACGTTATAAGTCCTTGCAAGACATCATCGCGATTTTGGGCATGGACGAATTGTCAGAAGAAGACAAATTGTCAGTTGCACGTGCGCGTAAGATTGAACGTTTCCTAAGCCAACCATTTGACGTTGCAAAAGTATTTACTGGCGCAGACGGCAAACAGGTGCCTTTGGAAGACACAATCAAGTCGTTCAAAGCTGTTGTAGCTGGCGAATACGATCACCTACCAGAGGGTGCCTTCTACATGGTTGGCGGCATCGAAGATGTGATTGCAAAAGCCGAGAAAATGGCAGCAGAAGCAGCCTAAGGAGCCTAAACAATGGCAGACACTATGCAATTTGATCTGGTTTCACCTGAAAAGTCTCTGGCCTCTGGGCCAGCGACATCAGTGCAAATCCCTGGTGCGGATGGCGACATGACGGTTATGGCCAATCATGCTCCAACAATCACCACGTTGCGCCCTGGTGTGCTGCGTGTTGAGGCACCAGACGCCACAACAGAATACGTTGTGACCGGTGGCTTTGCTGAGATCAGTGCTGCAGGCGTTTCAGTTTTGGCTGAACGTGCAGTGGCAAAAGTCGATATGACGGCCGAAGAAATGAGCGAAATGGTTGCTGAAGCGCGCGCTGCGCTGAACAATGCCAAAGAGTTCTTTGAAAACGAGCCGGGCCCGGTTGATGATGCTGCCAAGTTGTTGGCAGACATGGTCGCAATGGGCGATGATATGGGTATCGGCTCAAAGTAATTTGATCAGACTATCTTAAGAGTGATAGAGGCCCCGTTTTTCGGGGCCTTTTTTGCTTTTTTGGGGAGCGTAATCCCTTAGGTGTTAGTCATGAATCGAATTTGAAGTGAACCGATTATCAAGCGCCTACGCAGCCGTCTGATGGGAATAGATCAAGGGGACACTGTCCTCTTCTCGGACTTTGAGAATGATGGTGAAATGTGGACAGGTCGCGGTCAACGCGAACGTCGCCGCCTTATCAAATTCTCGGAGCCGTTATACATGCCGCCAAATATACAAACGTCTGTGAGCTTCTGAGACATGGTTGCCTCCATTGTTATCCGAGCCGATGATGCTGCAGAAACTGCGACTTAGAATGGTTCTGATCTGGTGTTTCGTACATGGGGTGACACACGCGTCGCCCTTGGCCGCATTGAATGGATAGCGATTGGTGAGCTGAGTGACGAAGATGATTGGGACGTGATGTACGGGCACGGACCCCACAGAAAGGGGCGGGGATGAGCCCGCCCGATTTGATATCGAAACAGGGCGCTTTGCGGCGCCCTTTTGTTATTTTGCTGGGTACATGCCGTCGTAGATTGGTCCAAGGCTTTCGGCCTCAAACAACGACGATACGGATGTGCCTGTCCAGATGTTCATGATCGCTTGAGCAAACACAGGTGCCGTTGGCACAACGCGGATGTTGCCTGCATCAAGGATAGCTTGTGTTGGCTGGATCGTGTCGGTGATGACCAAAGATTTCATAACCGAATTCGTCACACGCTCTACCGCTGGGCCAGACATAACGCCGTGGCTGATGTAGCTGTGCACTTCCTTAGCGCCGTTCTCAAGCAGTACTTCAGCTGCTTTGCATAGGGTGCCCGCAGTATCGCAGATGTCGTCCACGATGAGGCAAACTTTGCCCTCAACGTTCCCGATCACTGTCATCTCGGCGATCTCGCCTGGTTTTTCGCGACGCTTGTCGACGATGGATAGAGGGGAGTTGATACGTTTGGCCAATTCGCGTGCACGTGCAACGCCACCAACGTCAGGGGAAACAATCATTAGATCGTCCATGCGGTCTTTGAATTGGTCTTTAATGTCCAAAGCAAAAACAGGAGAGGCATAAAGGTTGTCCACTGGGATATCAAAGAACCCTTGGATTTGTGCAGCGTGAAGGTCCATTGTTAGAACCCGTTCGATACCGGCACCAACCATCATGTTGGCAACCATCTTGGCAGTGATGGGGGTACGCGCTTTTGTGCGGCGGTCCTGACGGGCATAACCGAAGTATGGGATCACCGCTGTGATACGTGCCGCAGAGGAGCGACGAAGCGCATCACACATGATCAGCAGTTCCATCAGGTTGTCATTCGTTGGGTTGGACGTTGGCTGGATGATAAACATATCCTCGCCACGTACGTTTTCGAACACTTCTACAAAAATCTCGCCATCGTTAAATCGTTCGACGCGGGCATCAACAAGTCCCACATCTACGCCACTGTGCAACGACATACGTTCGGCGAT
>JABGTH010000027.1 GCA_018647275.1 Paracoccaceae bacterium | reverse complement strand
ATTTCGCCAAGGCGGGTGATCATCAGTTGCTCGCGTGTGGCAATCCCGAGCCCTTTCACGGGGTCATCCGCGACGAGTTGGACATCAGTCCATTCAAGCTGAGTGTTGCCATTGGCATATTCCGAGGCGCTATCATTTACGTCCTGCAGAAATTCAATCGCATCATTGCCGGCGCGTATGTCCAGTGCACGTTCTTCAAAGGCTTTCAGGTCACCAGCCGCCTGTAGAATCGTCTCCGCTTCAAAAACTGATTGACTGTTCCAGTATTGATCAAACACCGAAGCTGTTTCCGGAACAATGGTTCCAGCTGCCAAAACATCCATGTCCACATAGAAATTGTCGTTTCCAACTTCGAAATATTCGTCCCCGATGTTGCGTCCACCAATGATGGCAACAGCACCGTCAACAATAAGTGATTTGTTATGCATGCGCCGGTTCATTCGAAAAAAGTCAAATGTATAGCCAAGGAGTTTAGGGCTGCGAATTGTTGAAGGATTGAAGAGCCGTATCTCAAAATTCTCATGGGCGTTCAGCGCCGCCATGAAGCGATCCAAACCCGGCACGCCGTTGTCATCCAGTAGCAAGCGCACGCGAACACCGCGATTGGCTGCTTGGTACAGCGCTTCAAGAAGTAAAATGCCCGAGGTGTCATCGTGCCAGATGTAGTATTGCGCGTCGACAGAAGCTTCTGCGGCGGCAATAAGCGCCAGACGGCTAGCAAGAGCATCCTGTCCACTGCGCAGGGGAAGCACCCCTGACTTTCCAGGATGGGCTGAATGTTCTTCAATAGCCTTCGAGCCAATTGTCGTCACCAGGCTTATAGGTATGGCCAAGCTTGGGGCGCGTTTTGAGATATCGGGCAGCGGAAAGAGGAACCGAGCAACCAGAATGGCAACAGCCAGAACACTGGTTAACTTTAGGATCAAGCGTAAAAATCTCTTCATAAGTGAATGCTAAGAAGCAACACTGCGGATGTAAACACAATGAAATTCCAATCTGGAAAAGTCCGGATGTGAAACAGCAAGGCACACACTACCCATTGGCCAATCCACCCACACTGTCCAAAGCAGCCTTTGGCGCAGCCCCAACGAATGTCTCAAAAGTCCCCAGTCCAGACCTAAACCTTGCCAAAATGCAGCGTAATCGATCAATGACCGTTTTCAGGAAGCTGCTGCGCGGCGACTGGCCATGCGCCCAATGTCCGGTAAGGGTCTAAATTTGACCTTAGTGCAATTTGTAGCGAAGGGCTGCTTCCCTGAAGGTTTTTCGATGCGGGCCGAGGTGCAATATTTCCTTCCCGCGTGGCGTGCGGCCCGCGTTGACAAACCTCGGAAGGTGGAAGCCGCGATGGCTGGGATCATACTATGGGGAAAGAGCGCAGGCTGATGAGGCGGATGTCACTACGGGCGGGCGGTAGACGGTGTTGGCTACGCTTACGGCATCCATTTTCCGCCATAGAAGTCGCATGTATTCCGCCAATTGAGTACTGATGCTGCAAATCTGACAGTCATTCTGGATGTTGGTCGCAGGCGGTTCTAGCCGATCAGCCAAAGGCGACCGGAGCATATCTGAGTGTGTGAGCAAGCATAGGATCATGCAGCCTGCTCCCGTGGTGGCGCGCGCGACATTGGTTTCTGGCCTCGCCGGAAGATCTCAATAATGCGCATTTGGCCACCGCAGCAGGGGCATGGTTCGCGTAAAGTGAGAGTGATGATCTCGGACTCCGGCTCTGGCGTGTGGGGTTGTTCAGCGTGTTGAACACCGAGCAAGTCTCGGATCGTCGTGATGTTTGTTTTGCGTGCCGAGCTGGCCAGCAGCCCATAGTGGCGGATGCGATGGAATCCATCGGGCAGAACGTGGATCAGGAACCGGCGGATGAACTCGACTGTGGACAAGCGCATAACCTTTTGGCGATCCCCGCTCTTGATCCTGTAATCCTTCCAACGGAACGCAACAGTGTCAGCATCCGCACTGACCAGTCGATGGTTCGAGATCGCGACCCGATGGGTATAGCGGCTGAGATAGGCCAGCACCGCCTCAGGGCCGCCAAATGGGGGTTTGGCATATACCACCCATTCCGTTTTGCGGAACGGGGCGAGCCACTGCGCAAAGGTATCTTGCTGCGCCAAGTGATCGAGATCGCCAAAGAAGGTGAGCTGGCCTGCGCGGTGCGAGTCCTTGAGCCCATCCAGAAACAGGCGTCTGAACAGCCGAGCCAACACCCGAACATGCAGAAAGAACCCCGGTTTGCAGGCGATCCACCTCGTGCCATCCGGCGATAGGCCGCCACCGGGAACGATCATGTGGATGTGGGGATGGTGGGTCAGCGCCGACCCCCAAGTGTGTAGCACGCTGGTCATGCCAACACGGGCACCGAGGCGTTTGGGATCGGCGGCGATGGTCTTCACCGTTTCCGCAGACGCGCGGAACAACAGGCCATAGACCGACCTTGGGTTCCAATACGCAATACGGGCGATCTCTGCGGGCAATGTGAAGACGACGTGGAAGTATTCCACAGGCAGCAGATCCTCGGCGCGCGCCTCCATCCAATCGCGTGCGGCAGGTCCCTGACACTTTGGACAATGCCGGTTCTTACAACTGTTGTACGCGATGTGATGGTGGCCGCACTTGGCGCAACCCGCCACATGCCCGCCGAGTGCCTCGGATCGGCAAGCCTCTATGGCCGACATCACTTTGAGCTGGGGGAGACTGACATGCCCTGCATTGACCTGCCGATACGCAGGCCCATAGTTCCGAAAGACATCTGCGATCTCCAGCCGTGGGCGCGGCAACCGCCGGGGCCGCTACTCCAGGCCTCGCCTGACGGTGTGATCCTGCAACTTCTCCAACATCTCATATGGGCTGACGGTACCGCGAATGGTTTTGGTCGCGACATGTGTATAGCGCGCTGTCGTACTGAGCTTGGAATGCCCCAGAAGCACTTGGATCACCCGTACGTCCGTTCCCGCTTCGAGCAAATGCGTCGCAAAACTGTGGCGCAAGGTGTGCAGCGTGGCCGGTTTATTGATCCCTGCCATATGTTTGGCCGATGTGAAGGCTCGATTCAATTGGCGTGGCGACAAGGCCATGATCTTGGGTTTGCCGGGAAACAGCCAGCCCTCCGGGCGCGCTTCCCGCCAATAATCACGCAGCAGATCAAGCAATCCAGGCGACAGCATCGCTTTGCGATCTTTGTCGTTCTTGCCCTCATCCACATGGATCAGCATCCGGTCACTGTCGATGTCCGAGATCTTGAGATTACAGACTTCGGAGGCCCGCAGGCCAGCGCCATAGCTTATCCCTAGGGCCGCGCGATACTTGAGCCCAGGTCCGGGAACCGCCGCCAGCAGATCGCCAACCTCTTCAACACTCAAGACAACGGGCAGTTTCTTCGCCTTGCGCCGGAACTGCATGAACCGCTTCATCTCTTTGCGCCCACAGGTCATACCGAAGAAGAACCGCAACGACACGATCCTGGCGTTGAACACACCCGTCGAAACCCCGGCATCAGTCATGTGCAGTTGGTACGCCCGCAGCTCATCCGGCGTCGCCGTATCGGGTGACCGCCCGATGAACTCAGAAAAGTACCTGACCGCTCTGATATGGGTTTGCTGGGTCTTTGGGGACATCCCACGAATGCGCATGTCCTCGATCATCCGCGTACGCAGCGGGGTCATCTTTTCCTCTTTCATGGAAACCTCCTGTTATCTGATTGAGAAACCCCAATCGTCAAACAAGTCAGCCAAATCGCAAAATGCGTGCCGTCTCGGTCATCTTAGAACATCAGCTATATGCGCCATTGCCGCGCGAGCGGCTTCGTCCTCCCGCCCTTGGCGACATGCTAATCCGCACATTTTATCTTTAGCAGGCTTAAGTGTTTGCCCCCGCAACCAACACTAATTCGTCGATATTATAAAAGGCTTGAGTGCCACCGCATAAGTCACTTTTGTGGTTTGAGGCCAGCGCGAGGGATAATAGAACTAATAAGGTGCCCTCCAGTACGATGTCGAGCTTGCCTGTCTCAGGGGGGCAGAATGACCCGGTCGTCAAGGCCCCGCAGAGTACTGATCGCAACTAAGCCTTGACGCTAGACGATACTAGAGCCACCTCTCAATGCAGTACTTGAGTTCTGTCTTGTCGAATGGTTTAGCCAAAACTTCGTTTATCCCGGCTTTAACAAAGCGTTCGGCGGCTTCAGTTTCGGCATTGGCTGTCATCGCTATGATTGGAATATCGCGCTTTGCATCGGTCATTGCTCGAATTTCTGTCGCTAGCTGGAGACCATCCATCTCCGGCATCGAAATGTCCGTTAGTACCAAATCATAAAAGTTCTCGTTTATTAGATTGAGGCAATCTAATCCGTTTCCAACGGCGTCAAATCCATATCCAAAAGTCTCAAGAAAGCGAGAAAGAACAAGCAAGTTTATTGAGTTATCTTCTGCAACGAGAAGTCTCTTTTCGGTGATAAATTTTTCCTGCATATCAATTCTCCACCAAAGTAACCGGGATATCCAATTGAAAACATGACCCTTTGTCAGGCTCGCTTTTTAGTGTGATTTTACCTTCCATGAGTTGGGCAAGGCGCGCCGAAATCGCAAGACCAAGTCCGGAGCCTTCATTTGCTCGAGCAAGCTCTGAATCAACTTGAACGAACTCTTTAAAGATAGTCGACTGCAAGTCATCAGCTATCCCGATTCCACTATCTGTGACCGAAATAATGAGCCGAGCCGAGCCAGTGCCGCTTTCGCGAAATTCTGATGTGATGTGGATTTGCCCCTCTTTGGTAAACTTCACTGCGTTTCCGACTAGGTTCAGCATTATTTGACTGATCATTTGTGGATCACCAAGCAACATTTGGTGTGAGACGCTTGTGGTCAACGACAGCCCCTTTTTAATGGCCAAGGACTGAAATAAATCCACAGCACTTTGGGCAAGTTCAGCTGGGTCAAAAGCGCTAGCTTTGCTACTCTCGGCGTTGGCTTCCAATTTCACGAACTGCAACACGCCATCTAGAAGTTTAACCATATTCTTGGCGGTCTTTTGTCCAACAGTAAGCAAATGACGTTGATCTTCTTCTAGCTTTCCATCTTTGATTAATTCCAAAATGCCCATTAGTCCGTGCATTGGCGTTCGCATTTCGTGTGACATAACCGAAAGGAAACTCGATTTAGCCCGTTCCCCCTCAACTGCGGCACTCAATGCCGCGGTCAACTGGTGCTGGTCAGCTTGCAGGTTGGAGATTAATCTATTGAAGCTTGTTCCAAGCAGCTGTGCCTCTGAAATCACTACTGGAGCCTCACTCAGCATGACCCGTGCACCCAAATCGCCATCCGAAACCTTTGCTGCAGCCGAAACAACGTTACGGATTGGTGTTGAGATAAGTTGAGACAACCACCAACTTATAACAATAAGAGCGGCAATCTCGGCCAAGACAATTAACAATGCGGTTTTTTCAGAAGCTTTTGCCCGTGCCTCCAATTCGCTCATGGGCTGCGGCACCATAACTCCCCAGCCGGTTCGAGCGACAAACGTGAAGCCTGATATCATGTCCGCCTGCATTGGCGGTGAATAAAAGATCGCAACACCTGTTTTGCCAGCCATCATCTGCTGAACTACTGATAGCTTACTGGCGTCCTTGGAGGACGCTTGCCATTCTGGGTTTGGGTGCGCAATGACAAGGCCATTTTGATCCACCATCATGGAATGGCCGAGCGCGCCGAATTTTATCGATTTTTGAAGTTCGATTAAATACTGAAGGCTCAAAACCGATACTGCAAACTTGCCGTTTGCCACGATGCGCCCGAGGGCAATGTGTGGTGCGCCATCAAACTGCACTATTCCTGAGAAAACAGATTGGCCAGGATTGATGGATGCCTGCGCACGAAGCTCCTCTATTTGGGTATAAGAAAGACGCTGGGAAGTTGACTTGCTCACAGCCTGAACTTCATTCAGAACATTATCTTTATCGTCCAAGAGTGCAACAAAGCTAAGATCAAATTCGTCGAGGCTCTCGCTGAAATCAGGGCCCTCAGTACTTTCAAGGCTCTTTATTGTGAGTTCGAAAACTGCTACGACGTCATGAGCATAACGTTCCAAAGCAGCGGCTAGGTTTTTTGCAATGATGAGGTGGTTCTCCTCCACATATGCAATTTCTTTTTGGACGGCACTTTTCTCCATCCACTTATAAAGACCCAGCAATGGTAGTACTGATGCTACAATTAGGCTTGAGAAGATCAACCAGCGGATATTCAATCGAAACCTAGCATTTTTCGATCCAGACGCCGTTCTCTCAGAAGTCATTTGAACCTCCTTCGAATTATCTAGCATCGCTTCGCCTTCCTGAATGATCTCTTTGATTAATCATCGATGAGTGACGTCAAGGCCCATCGCTCTTAAAAATGTCTTAGCCGAAAGATGTATAGCCAAAGTTTACAAGTGTAAGGTGGATCGAAGGATACCCATCTTATATCTTTGGATTACAATCTGTAATCTTACAGAACGTTTGAGCGGTCTATTTAGATAAAACTTCAGTAGCTTCCGTGATTGACAAGGTATCTTTAAGTTCAACATCAAGCTGCCGGACTGTAGTGTCCATCTTGGTATGACCCAGCTGAAGCTGAAGAGCCCGCAGGTTGCTCGTCTTCTTGTAAATCTGTGTCACCTTGGTGCGCTTCACTGAATGGGTGCTGTAAGCGGTGACCTCTGACCCAATCGATGACACACAAGCTAGCACGATACGGGCACACTGGCGCGTTGGAATATGAAGGCGCTCGTGGAATCGCTCTAGCCAGAGAAATTCGGTCCTGACCATCAGCGGATCTTTCATCCACGTCGCGACCGATGCCCGCGTACGCTCCGAAATTTCAGACCGAACCGGTTTTTGGGTTTTACTTTGCAGAATGTAGCATCTTCCATCCTCTTGGTCAGTTCAGGCCAGATGATGGCGTTTACGCCATGGGTTGGCGGTGCCCAAGATGAGATGGTCAACGTTGTGTCAGCGGCCATTGCGGCCATCGAGGTGACGGAAAATGCAACGGCGGCAATTCCTGTGATCAGTGTATATTTCATGGTACGGTTTCCTCCCTTTATTTTCACAATGCTTAACTCTCCGGTGCGGTACAGAAAGTGTGATGTGGGAAGTTGTCCGTCTAGTGGACGCTTTTTCAGGGCAATGCGGCGGCATGGAGATGACTGAACCCGGTAGCGATCTCTATCGAGGAGTCTTGCAACGCTGTGGCATATCTTGCGATGGCTTGCTCCATGGTCATGGCTTTGGTAACCCAGATTATCGACAAACAGCCAATTGCACGATCATCTGCAAGGATCGGCACCGCGAGACTTGAGGTTTTGGGTCGGAACGACCGTGGACCGCGTGT
>JABGTH010000028.1 GCA_018647275.1 Paracoccaceae bacterium | reverse complement strand
TGGGGCCGTCGGCCTGTCTGCTGCTTTTGCGGCTGGCTCCCTCAAAACGTCGATCCATTGGATTCATTTGGCTGGCGTGGATCGCAGTAATTTTTTGCTTGGCGCAGCGATTTCGCCAACTTGATAATTCCCTCCTAATGCTCCGTTGGACGGCAATGATTAGAGACTTGGCAACAACGGTTCCGTGGTTCGGGCTCGCCTCTCCCCGGATGATGACTTTTTAAGGATCTCGACAGATGCAAACGATGTTTAAACCAGAGCAACTTAAGGATCCTGCGATTGAGCGGTCCAACCAGATTTTGCGCAATTGCGTTCACTGCGGATTTTGTACCGCCACTTGTCCGACCTATCAGATTCTGGGTGATGAATTGGACAGCCCGCGTGGCCGCATTTACCTGATCAAAGATATGCTTGAGAACGAGCGCGTGCCTGATGAAAAGACAGTAAAGCACATTGATCGTTGCCTAAGTTGCTTGGCTTGTATGTCGACCTGTCCATCTGGCGTGCACTATATGCACCTTGTCGATCATGCGCGCGACTATATCGAACAGAAATATAAACGCCCGATATCTGATCGCCTTTTGCGTTGGGTTCTGTCACGTATTTTACCCTATCCAATGCGGTTCCGGATTGCGCTCCTTAGTGCGAAAATTGGCCGCCCGTTTGCACGCTTTATGCCAGATGCGCGGTTACGTGCGATGCTGGAAATGGCCCCGAAAATTATCCCACCTGTCAGCCGCAATGACGACCCGCAAACCTTTGCGCCCAAAGTGGCACGTAAGAAACGGGTCGCTCTGATGACGGGCTGTGCGCAAAAGGCGCTGAACACAGATATCAATGATGCGACTATACGGTTGCTGACACGTTTGGGCTGTGAAGTCGTTGTGGCTGAGGGTGCAGGGTGCTGTGGGGCCTTAACCCACCACATGGGCAAGACGGCGGAAAGCCACGGAGCTGCTGGCAAGAATATTCGCGCATGGGCCGCTGAAATGGATGGCGACGGATTGGACGCGATTGTGATCAACACATCAGGTTGTGGCACTACGATCAAAGATTACGGTCATATGTTCCGCAATGATTCATTGGCGGCAAACGCCGCGCGCGTGGCAGGAATTGCTAAGGATGTGAGTGAGGTTCTAATGGACCTAGATTTGCCTACAGGTGCGGACCAAGAACTGAAAATCGCCTATCATGCAGCCTGTTCGTTGCAGCATGGCCAACAGATCAAAACCTTCCCCAAGGATCTATTGAAGAAGGCGGGATTCAAGGTGGTTGAACCTAGTGACCCACACCTGTGTTGCGGCTCTGCAGGGACCTATAATTTGATGCAGCCTGAAATTTCCAAGCAATTGCGGGATCGAAAGGTGCGCAGTATTGAGGCGAAAAACCCCGATATTATCGCCGCAGGCAATATCGGTTGCATGATGCAAATTGGGTCCGCCAGTGGCATTCCGATCGTGCACACAGTCGAGCTGTTGGATTGGGCAACAGGTGGGCCACGCCCGCCAGCGTTGGATCGTGCCGAGGCTGCAGAGCCGCAGGTTCCAATCTTGCGTTGAATCTGGTTAGTTGCCCTAATTCTGCCGCAACTGACCGATATCCGGTCAGGGTAGTGTTTTAGGATTGTTGCTTTGCGTCGCTGGATGTCTCTTTCCATTATGGCTTTGGTTTTCGCCTCTGCTGCCTGTGCGCAGGATGCACGATTGCGCCGTTTGAACACGGGCGACGATGGTCGCGCCTGGCAAGCTGTCGGGCGATTGGATATCGGTGGAACAGGTTTCTGCACGGGTGCATTGATTACGCCTGATCTTGTTTTGACAGCCGCGCATTGCCTGTTCGACAAATCAACGAACGAACGTATCGATCACAAAACTGTCGAATTTCTGGCGGGTTGGCGCAATGGTCGGGCCTCGGCATACCGCAACATTCGCCGTGCCGTGGTACATCCTGATTATGCTTTTGGTGGGAAAGTTTCGTCGGAACGGGTCCATTATGATTTGGCCTTGCTTGAACTGGATCAACCCATTCGCAACACCAACGTTATCCCTTTCGGCACCGCAGCGCACCTCCGAAAAGGCGATCAAGTTGGTGTTGTGAGCTACGCTAAAGACAGGTCAGAAGCGCCATCATTGCAAGAGGTTTGCGTTGTTCTGGCACGCCAAAAAGGGATGCTGGTCACCTCATGCTCCGTTGATTTTGGATCCTCAGGTGCACCAATTTTCACCTTCAAAGACGGCAAAGCGTATATCGTCTCTGTGGTTTCAGCTAAGGCTGAAGTAAACGGCGAAAAGGTCTCTTTGGGAACCGCATTGGGCGGCCCTTTGGCACGATTACTTGCCGAAATGGTGGCTCTTAAAGGGGCTGATCGAATTCAACTGGACGGGGCGCGCCACGACACTGGCGCGAAATTTATCAAGCCATGAAGCATTTTATATTTACATCGTTTCTTTGTCTCAGTGCAGGCAGGCAGCAGCAATTTGAAAAAGCTGGAAACCCAAAACGAGGCGCGTGGCTGGCAAGCCGTTGGCCGTCTCGACATTGTCAATAGTGGGTTTGGTTTGGACACATAGATCCCTACAGTTTTGGTTTTGCGGCAGCGCTGCGTCTATGACCGCACGACAGGCGCGGCGTACAAACCCAAAGATTTGGTATTACTTTGGGCCCGTCCGCTACAGGAGGGTCCGACATGAAATCGCTCATTTGTGAGGATGATAAATTATGCGTACTTTTGATTTTGCACCGCTGCACCGCGCCACTGTTGGCTTTGACCAAATCGCTGAAACCACGGCGCATTCAGATCGCCAGTCAGAACGGGATTGAAACGGATGTGTTTGACGCCAAAGCTGTCAACTGATCAAACGAAATACCCGCTGAAACCAGCGGGCATTTTTCTTTGTGTCTGTCATTTAGGCTGTCTCGATACCGATATTAAACCGACATGCAGATGTATTTCATTTCCATGAATTCTTCGATGCCGTGATGGCTGCCCTCGCGGCCCAAACCAGATTGTTTGATCCCACCAAATGGCGCAACTTCTGTTGAGATGATGCCAGTGTTCACACCAACAATTCCGTATTCCAATTCCTCAGCCACCTTATAAACGCGGCTTAGATCGGAAGCGTAGAAATAAGCGGCCAGACCAAAGATCGTGTCGTTTGCCATCGCAATAACATCATCCACATCGTCAAACTTGAACAGTGGGGCGAGGGGACCAAATGTTTCTTCTTGAGCAACCTTCATTGACTGGATCACACCTGTCACTACGGTTGGTTGGAAGAAGCTACCACCCAGGTTATGCGTTGAACCACCTGTCAAAACTTCACCGCCATTGGCAAGAATATCATCAAGGTGTTCTTGCACTTTTGCGGCGGCATCCGTGCTGATCAAAGGGCCGGTTGTAGTGCTGTCATTGAAACCATCCCCAACGTTCAAGGCTTCAACCGCGACCTTCAGTTTCGCAGCGAACGCGTCGTAAACGCCTGACTGAACATAGATGCGGTTTGCGCAGACGCAGGTCTGACCG
>JABGTH010000029.1 GCA_018647275.1 Paracoccaceae bacterium | reverse complement strand
CCGTTGGCTATTTGTCAGGGCGCGAAGGGTTCGATGGGTTTCCGACATTTGAACACCCTGTGCCGCATGAGAACATCTGCCTCATTGGTCTGCGGTCCGTGGATCAGGCTGAACGAGAGGATATGCAGGACACAGCAATCCGCGGTTATGACATGCGTGCAATTGATGAAGGAGGGATTGCAAAGCCGTTGGCCCACTTCCTTGCAGATGTGAAGGCCGCCAACGGCTTGCTACATGTCTCGTTGGATGTTGATTTCCTTGATCCATCCGTGGCCCCAGCCGTTGGTACAACGGTTCCTGGCGGAGCCACTGTGCGTGAAGCCCATTTGGTGATGGAAATTCTGCACGACAGCGCGTTGATGACATCACTGGATTTGGTCGAGCTAAACCCGTTCCTCGATGAACGCGGTCGTACTGCACAATTAATGGTTGAACTGACCGCTTCTGCCATGGGGCGAAAAGTGTTTGACCGCCCTACCCGCGCTTTTGATTAAGGACACTGATATGATTAACCTAAACCCCTCCGAAAACGCACTGGTCCCATTTGTTTCTGTCGACCACATGATGAAACTGATCCACCACATTGGGCTGCATGACATGCTGAAAAGCATTGCTGGCTATGTTGAGGCAGATTTTAAACGCTGGGAGAGCTTTGATAAGACACCACGCGTCGGCAGCCACACTGATGATGGTGTCATGGAGTTGATGCCAACGTCAGATGGCCTTGATTACGGCTTTAAATACGTCAACTGCCACCCCAAGAATACCGAAGAAGGGTTGCAAACCGTTGTGGCCTTTGGATTGTTGGCGGATGTGGCCAGTGGTTATCCTGTGTTGTTGACAGAAATGACCTTGCTCACTGCCCTGCGCACAGCGGCGACGTCGGCTGTTGTGGCAAAGTTATTGGCCCCAAAGGGCGCACGCGTCATGGCCATGATCGGCAATGGGGCACAGTCCGAATTTCAGGCAACTGCCATGCAAGCCATCGTCGGGATTGATGAGGTGCGATTGTATGACATTGATGCTGCCGCCACAGCCAAGTGTGCGGCGAACCTGCAAGGCACTGAGATGAAAATTGTCGTCTGCAAAACCGGTCAAGAGGCCATTGAGGGTGCTCATATCATCACCACATGCACCGCTGACAAGGCATATGCCACGATCCTCACCGACAACATGGTCGGCGCGGGTGTTCACATCAACGCGATTGGTGGCGATTGTCCGGGCAAAACAGAACTGGCCGAAGCGATCCTGCATCGTTCAGACATATTTGTGGAATATCCCGAACAGACACGGATTGAAGGCGAAATTCAGCAATTGGCTGCGGATCATCCGGTCACTGAACTATGGCAGGTCATGACGGGTCAGGCAGATGGCCGCACATCAGAGGCACAAATCACTCTGTTCGACAGTGTAGGCTTCGCAATCGAGGACTTTAGCGCACTGCGCTATGTGCGCGATCAGATCAAGGCGACCAAACTGTTCCATCCGCTTGATCTGCTGGCAGATCCAGAAGACCCACGCGACTTGTTTGGGATGTTGCAACGGGCTGGCTAATTACGCCTCTAGCTCGGCATCCCAATACAAAAAGTCCATCCAACTATCGTGAAGATGGTTGGGTGGGAATTTGCGGCCCATGTTGCGCAATTCCTCCGCAGCAGGTTGGCGCGGTGGTTTCCTCAGGTTCATTCCAGTGTGGTGAAGCGACTTGCAGCCTTTACGTAGATTGCACGGGCTACACGCCGCCACCACGTTTTGCCAGCTGGTCACACCGCCAGAGGCACGTGGAACGACGTGGTCAAAGGTAAGTTCACCGCTTTTTCCACAGTACTGGCATCTGAATTCATCCCTCAAAAATAAATTAAAGCGCGTGAAGCCCACGCGTTTTTGAGGTTTCACATAATCTTTTAAGACAACAACAGACGGTATTTTGATCACCGTGCTTGGGGAATGGACCACGTCATCGTATTCCGCCACAATATCGACCCTATCCAGCCACGCGGCTTTGACCGCGTCCTGCCATGTCCATAAAGACAAAGGATAATAACTGAGTGGTCGATAATCTGCATTTAGCACCAACGCGGGATGTTTACTCATCGCGCTGGGGCCGCGCACCAAGTCGGCGCGAAAATCGGTGTTAAGAGTACTGCCTAAGTCATTGGCCATATTGCGCGCCATCCTTACCCATACTGTGTTTAACAGCATTCTCGGAGACGGATCCCTGATCCTGCACCAATGACTATAGATTGTGGTCGACAGCTTGCAACCCCAAGCTGCCCCACAACATCTCGTGTATGAATTAGGCTAAGTTTGTAACGCTATGGTGACGGGTCAGAGCCCTAGTTTGTCACGCATAAAGGCTAATGAAACAGACAGGCCATCAGGTGCGATCCCGTGGGCGGTGCCCTGCATCACGTGGGCAAAGACATCTTTCCATCCCGCTTCTTGCAAGGCTTCGGCTGCCAATTGCAGGGATTGAGGTGGCACCACATCGTCTTGATCGCCGTGGACCAATAAGATTGGTGAACGGCCCACAACTTCGTCAGCCAACAAATCTGGACGCAACAAACGCCCTGCAATGGCAACAACGCCCGCAAGTTCGTCTTCGCGGCGTGGCGCAATGTGCAGACTCATCATCGCCCCTTGGGAGAAGCCGAACAGAACGACCTGTTCAGGAAGAACATCTTCATCAACCATCAAGGCATCCAAGAAGGAATTAAAATCTTCAACGGCAGCGTCCATGCCGCGCTCGGATTCTTCTTCGGATGATCCGTCGATGTATGGGATCGGGAACCATTGGTACCCGTTTGGCATACCAGGGATCATTTCAGGAGCATCAGGTGCGATAAACAAGGTATCTGGAAGGTGCTCGCTCAGTGGATCAGCCAAGCCCAAAAGGTCTGCGCCGTTGGCTCCATAACCGTGCAAAAAAACAACAACGGATCGTGTTTCGCCCGAAACCGGCTCGCGCCGCTGTCCATTCAATACTCGTGTCATCAGATACCTTCCCTGTCCTTTGCAATGTGGTAGTACGCAAACAACAACCGCGCTGCAACCGACCGCCATGGCGTCCAGCCCAGCGACATCTGCCGCAGCTCTTTTTCCTTTGGTCGCTCCGTCAACCCATAGAGATCTTGGGCGGCAGCTTGCAGCGCTAAATCACCTGGCGCAAACACATCGCAGCGCCCGAGTGAGAACATCGTATAGATTTCGGCCGTCCAAATCCCAATGCCTTTTACAGCGGTAAGGGTCATCACGACCTCAGCATCTGGCGCATTACGCAATGCGTTAAAGTCAATCTGCACCTCAGCGAGTGCTTGGGAATAAGCAATTTTCTGGCGGCTTAGCCCCGCGTCGCGCAGTCCCTCGGCACCCGCGGTTAGAACTGCGGATTCAGTTGTTAGACCTGCATCTTCCATCCGTTTCCAGATTGCGGCGGCAGAGGCGACCGACACTTGTTGTGAAATGATCGCACTAAGTAATTGGGCAAAGCCATCGGGTCTGCGCCGCAACGGTAGTGGCCCCGTTTGGGACAAGGCATAGGCAAGGCGTTCGTCATGATCCGCAAGCCAAGCAGCGCCTTCAGCAACATCCGCGTCTGTTTCAATGATTCGCATAATCAGCCACCCGTTTTGCGACATCCAAGATTGTTGCTGTTTGGAATTGGGGCACGCCCACATCAGTTTTTTGGATCATAATAACCTTTATCCCAAGGTTGCCAGCAGCATCGACCTTGCTGCGTCCCTGAACGCTGCCTGAATTACGCAGAATCAGGAAATCCACCTTAAGAGTATGAAAGGTTTGCATTTCGGCCGTTACCGAAAACGGTCCTGAACCGAACACATATGCGCCATTATCTAAGGGAAAGGCACGCTCATGTTGTTCTAGCTGGCGGCACATGACGTAGGCATCAGCGCGTTCCTTAAACGCATGAACGCTGCCCCGCCCTGTTGCAAGAAACACGCGCGCGGCCCTCGGGACGGCAGCCACAGCCTCTTTCATAGAGGCAACGTTAATCCAGTCTTCATTTTGCTTGGGCGTCCATTCTTCGCGTGTGACGCGCAGATAAGGCAATTCCAAACCGCGTGCGATGGTGCCAAAGCGGGCCTCAAACGGATGGGCGGCATCCACCACCATGTCAAAACGCTCATCCGCTATGTACCTGGCGAAAT
>JABGTH010000104.1 GCA_018647275.1 Paracoccaceae bacterium | reverse complement strand
GTCGTGTTTACAGGAACATTAGAATTGATGAGCCGAGCAGAGGCTAAAGCAAAGGCCGAGAGCCTAGGGGTGAAGGTCTCTGGCTCCGTTAGTGCTAAGACGGACATCTTAGTAGCTGGCCCCGGTGCTGGTTCCAAAGCAAAAAAAGCCGCTGATTTGGGAATTGAGACTATAGACGAGGCGGGTTGGTTAGACCTGATCAAAAGGTTATGAGTGGAAGACCAGCCTCCCTATTCCCGTTGTTTGCGGGGCTTGAGACCTTAACGGGTGTTGGCCCTAAGACTGCGAAGTTGTTTCCGCAAATGGGGATCGAGGCACCACGTGACCTTCTGTTTACATTGCCGCATACAGGCATTGATCGCCATCTGCGTGGGTCGATCCTAGACGCAGTTTTGCCTGGGGTTGTGACCGTGGCGGTTACCATTGGGGAACACAGCCCACCGCGCAATCGCGGTGGGGCGTACCGTATTCATGTTGAAGACAATCAAACCTCATTCCAATTGGTCTACTTTCATGCGCGTGGCGATTACCTTGCTAAATTAATGCCAACGGGATCGCGCCGTGTGATTTCAGGGCGGGTAGAGAACTTCGACAGCATTGCGCAGATGGTCCATCCCGATCATGTCGTACCCGAAGATGAAGCGTCTGAAATTCCAGTTTTTGAGCCCATTTATCCGCTGACTGCTGGCGTGACCCAAAAGTTGATGTTCAAGGCCACGCGCGGAGCACTTGAGCGGGTGCCGCAAGTGGATGAGTGGATTGATCCCAATCAGAAAACCCAGAGCGAATGGCCGGATTTCGCGCATGCCCTGTTCGATGCGCATGCGCCATTGGGACAAGAAGACTTAGGGGCCGCGTCTCCAGCGCGTGAACGGCTTGCTTATGATGAATTGATGGCTCACCAGTTGACCCTAGCGCTTGCGCGTCAAAAGGAGCGGCGCGTCCACGGACAGATTAGCCAAGCGACGGGTAAGCTACAGTCCAAAGTTTTGGCAAATTTACCATATCGACCAACGGGTGCGCAGCAGCGTGCGATTGCTGAGATTTCCAATGATATGGCGCTGTCCGATCGCATGAATCGATTGCTTCAGGGGGATGTAGGATCGGGTAAAACGCTTGTTGCTTTCATGGCGCTATTGGTCGCGGTCGAGGCGGGCGGTCAGGGCGTGATGATGGCCCCAACAGAAATCTTGGCACGACAGCACTTAGAAGGGCTGCAGCCCTTGGCAGAGGACGCTGGTGTGGTCCTTGAGCTGCTGACGGGACGCGATAAGGGCAAGGACCGTGTGGCAAAGCTTGCAGCCCTTGAGCGTGGGGACATTCAGATATTGGTCGGAACACATGCTGTGTTTCAACCTGACGTGATTTTCAAAGACCTGCGTATTGCGATTGTCGATGAACAACATCGCTTTGGTGTCCGCCAGCGGCTTGAGTTGGGCAAAAAAGGGCGCAATGCAGATGTTTTGGTGATGACAGCCACGCCGATCCCTCGTTCGCTTGCTTTGGCACAATACGGCGATATGGATGTTTCCGTTCTGGACGAGAAGCCACCCGGGCGTAAACCCATCCGGACGGCATTGGTTAGTACAGGCCGTATGGATGAAGTTGTTGAGCGTCTGCGCGCTGTAATCGCAGAAGGGCGGCAATGTTATTGGGTCTGTCCGTTGGTTGAAGAAAGCGAAATCCTTGACCTAACTGCAGCAGAAGAGCGGTTCAAACATCTGCGTGCTGTTCTAGGCGAGGGCGTCGTGGGGATGGTACATGGGCAGATGCCACCTGCTGACAAAGACGCTGCGATGGCAAAGTTTCAGGCGGGCGAAACGAAAGTATTGGTTGCGACCACAGTGATTGAGGTGGGTGTGAACGTGCCCAACGCCACCATTATGGTTATTGAACGGGCAGAGACCTTTGGTCTTGCACAGCTTCACCAGTTGCGGGGACGCGTGGGACGAGGTGATGCGGCTTCCACCTGTTTACTGATGTATCAGGCACCAATGTCCCAAACAGGTCAGCGGCGGTTAGAAGTGTTACGCGAGACAGAAGATGGGTTTCGTATTGCAGAAACAGATTTGCAGATGCGCGGCGCAGGTGATGTGATCGGTGTGGCGCAGTCTGGCGTTCCACGATTCCGCGTGGCGGATATGGAAAAACATGAGGCCTTGATGGCGATTGCTCAATCGGATGCGCGGGCATTGTTGTCAAATGACCCTGAATTGTCAGGACCACGCGGACAGGCAGCTCGTGTTCTATTATGGTTAATGCGTCAGGACGAGGCAATTCGTTTAATCTCAGTAGGTTAGCATTTACCTTTCCGATTTGTTCACGTTTGTTCTTATTTAGTTCTTTACTTTTCGCTTCGGAAATGAGAACAAAGGTG
>JABGTH010000127.1 GCA_018647275.1 Paracoccaceae bacterium | reverse complement strand
GAAGATGCCGGCCTGCCGATACACCCGTTTGAGGATATCATTGGTGGCACACCCGAAGAAAACGCACGCGATTTCAATGCATTGCTTGATGGTGTACAAAATGCTTACCGCGACGCCGTATTGCTAAATTCAGCTGCAGCGCTTGTTGTTGCAGATGTGGCGACCGATCTTAAACAGGGCGTTGAAATGGCCCGAACCAGCATCGACAGCGGTGCAGCACGCGATAAAATTACTACCGTGGCTCGTATCACTCAGGAGGCATCATGACCGCTACTATTCTCGAAAAAATCAAAGCCTACAAACTTGAGGAAGTCGCAGCAGACAAAGCTGCCAAATCAATAGAAGCGGTTGAAGCAGAAGCCAAAGCAGCCAGTGCAGTGCGCCCATTCGCAGGCGCATTGCGCGACGCAGCAAAAACGGGCTACGGCTTGATCGCTGAAATCAAAAAGGCCAGCCCATCCAAAGGGTTGATCCGTGGAGATTTCGATCCATCGGCCCACGCCGTAGCCTATGAAGCAGGCGGTGCCGCTTGTTTGTCAGTGCTGACTGACACCCCCAGTTTTCAAGGGTCCAAGGATTTCTTGGTTGAAGCCCGTGCTGCCTGCGCCCTGCCCGCGCTGCGCAAGGATTTCATGTACGACACCTATCAGGTTGCGGAGGCCCGCGCCCTTGGTGCCGATTGTATTCTCATCATCATGGCTTCTGTTTCTGATGCACAAGCCAATGAGCTAGAGCACGCAGCCTTTCAATGGGGCATGGATGCCTTGATCGAAGTGCACAATGCCGAAGAACTTGAGCGTGCTACCCTACTGAAAAGTCCTTTGATGGGCATCAACAACCGCAACCTCAACACCTTTGAAACCACTCTGGACACCACACGTATTCTGTCCAAACAGGTTCCAGAGGACCGCATGATCGTTTGCGAAAGCGGCCTTAACACGCCCGCCGACTTGTCCGATATGGCAATGTACGGCGCGCGCACGTTCTTGATTGGTGAAAGCCTGATGCGTCAAAACGACGTGGAGACAGCCACGCGCACCCTTTTGGCAAACCCGACCGTCTCTGGCGGTGGCCTATAATGGCGCTGACCCATTTTGATGGCAAAGGCGATGCGCATATGGTCGATGTCTCGGACAAAGCCGTGACCGACCGTATTGCACAGGCTGCTGCCTGGATTAGGATGCAGCCTGAAACCTTTGATATCATTACTGAAGGCCGCGCCAAAAAGGGTGATGTCTTGGGTGTTGCACGTCTTGCCGGCATCATGGCCGCCAAACGCACAGCAGACCTGATACCCCTGTGTCACCCATTACCCATCACCAAAGTCGCGGTTGAGTTAGAACCCGATGCGACACTCCCGGGCATCCGGATCATGGCAACGGTGAAAACCACGGGCCAAACCGGCATCGAGATGGAGGCGCTCACAGCCGCCTCAACCGCCGCCCTAACAATCTACGACATGTCCAAAGCCGTCGACAAAGGCATGGAAATCGGTGGTCTGCACGTTGTCCTGAAAGACGGCGGTAAATCTGGACGCTACGAGGCACCATAATGTCATTAGGCCGCTCGCTAGAATTGTTCTTCATCGACGGCCGCCCTGACGGGATGCTGACCGCAGAGGTGTTCAACTGGACGGGGCATGTACTTCGCATACCGCGCACCCAAATCAAACAAGGTCTTGATCGTCCTGAATGCAAACACACCGGCGTTTATGTGTTGTTAGGCCAAATAGATGGTGAAGCGACCGCGTATATCGGTGCAGCTGAGAACATGCGCGTCCGTCTCGCCCAACATGTAAGCGGCAAAGATTGGTGGGATGAGGCAATTTTGGTTTCGACCTCGGGCGACATGCTACACAAAGCACACGTAAAATATTTGGAATACCGTTTGGTCGAAATTGCGCGCTCTGTTGGCAAAATGACCTTAGAGAACAGTTCTACACCGCCCCGCAGTAGTTTAAGCGAAGCCGCTTTGGCAAATATGGAGAGTTTTCTTGATACGCTAAATATGGTTTTTCCAGCGATCAGGGTTGATATGTTTTTGGAGAAGAAACGGACTATCTCAAATAATTCGAAGCTGACACAAGACTCATCTGCCTATTTGGATTTTGAATTGAAGGCACCCAAACACGGTATTTATGCCTCTGCAAATCTGTTCGATGGCGAAATGATCGTGAAAGCGGGATCGAAGGCACGACTTGCTTGGAGCGGAACCACCGACGCCAAGACCCATTATTTCAAGTTGTTTGACGAGCTCATTCAATCCGGAATACTACGCGAAGAAAACGAACATAGTGTTTTCACTAGCGATTATGCTTTTGCAAGCCCGTCTGCCGCAGCATCAGTTATCAACGGCCGCTCATCAAATGGGCGTAGAGAATGGAAGCACCAAAAAACCGGCCTAACCTTTGGCCAATGGGAAACAAAACAAGTAGAAACCGAGGGCCCACAAGAATGATCCCCGTTTCCCAAGCCTTGGATGAACTATTCAATCTCGTCACGCCGCTCGACATTGAACATGTTGCATTGCGCGATGCAAACAATCGCGTTCTTGCGCAAACTCAGTATGCAACACGCACACAGCCCCCCTTTGCCGCGTCATCGATGGATGGTTACGCCGTCAAGTGCGCTGAGGTCGAAGATGACTGCATGTTCAAAGTTATCGGTGAGTCTGCTGCGGGTCATGGATGGGATGGAACCGTGGGTGCTGGCCAAGCTGTGCGTATTTTTACAGGTGCGCCAGTCCCTAGAGGCGCTGATTTTGTCGTTATCCAAGAAGATGTAACCGTGCGCGGCAATCTGATCACTTTGGGTCGTGACATCGGCCCAAAGGACAACATCCGCCCAGCAGGTTTGGATTTCCTAAAAGGGGATCCAATGCCGCCCCCTCGCACGCTACAGCCTGCCGACATTGCGCTACTCGCATCCATGAATATCGCACAGGTTCCTGTCTTTCGCCGTCCCATCGTTGCGTTGATATCAACTGGGGATGAATTGGTCATGCCCGGGCAAACACCTGAACCCGATCAAATCATAGCGTCCAATACATTTGGCCTTGCTGCGATGCTGGAGAACTTGGGCGCGCATCCTCGTATTTTGCCAATTGCCCGCGACAACGAATCCTCCCTGCGCACTGCGTTTGATTTGGCCAAAGGTGCCGATTTGGTGATCACAATCGGTGGCGCATCTGTGGGCGATCACGATCTAGTGGCACCCGTTGCCGCAGAGTTGGGGATGGAACAGTCCTTTTACAAAGTGGCCATGCGCCCGGGCAAACCGCTGATGGCGGGAAAGCTTGGTGATATGGCCATGGTTGGATTGCCTGGCAATCCAGTGTCTGCGATGGTCTGTGGCACCGTCTTTATCGCGCCCATGATCCGCGCCATGCTTGGCCTTGGCCAAAGCGCAAGTCCGCAGCGAAGTGTAGCCCTATCCGCCCCAATCGGCGCGAATGG
>JABGTH010000119.1 GCA_018647275.1 Paracoccaceae bacterium | reverse complement strand
GCGGTCGGCGTGCATCCGAAAAACGAATTTATCGGAACTGATGCGCCTCACCGTCCGGATACCTATTATGGTCTGGCCAAGTGTTTTGCAGAAGATTTGGCCAGCCTTTACTGGGACAAACGTGGCGTTGAATCGGTTTGCATGCGCATTCTCTCGGCTGCGAATGTGGGCAATCCACGCGCTGTAGGGTCATGGTTGTCCTACGATGATTTGATCCAACTTGTGGCACGCGCAATCGACACTCCCGTTACTGGCTTTGCTGTCGTTTACGGCGTATCCAATAATGACCGCGTTCCCGTCGATAACGCCAAAGCCAGCTTCCTTGGGTACCGCCCGAAAGACAACGCGGAACAGTTTGCCACGCAAGCATTCGCAGCAAGTGATATTTTGGACAGCCAGGACCCAGGAAACATGTGTCATGGTGGGCCGTTCGCTTCCGTCGAACTGGGTAATTCTGGCGTTGCGACAATGAACATCGTTGACGACACTAAGAAAACGTAGGGAGATCAGAATGACCAATCCAGTAGCAATGATTGTTGGCGAGGCAGCGGCATTGGCGCAGACTCAGCCCGCAAGATGTCCGAAATGGGCTATGACGTCGCTGTATTTTCCTCATCAGGCAAAGGCGAAGCTCTGGGCAAAGAACTTGGCGGCTTGGGCTTCACAGGCTCCAACTTGGTGGTCGCAGATCTAGAAGCCTTTGTTGCAGCGACAATGGAGCGTTTTGGCCGCATCGATGCAGTGATCAACTGTGCGGGTCATGGCCCCAAAGGCCCGATCATGGAAATCAGTGATGAAGACTGGCACCTTGGCATGGATTACTATTTCTTGAACATTGTACGTATCACTCGTCTCGTCCTGCCGATCATGCAAAACCAAGGCAAAGGTTCCATCGTCAACATCTCAACCTTTGCGGTCTTCGAACCTGACCCAGATTTTCCAACATCTGCGGTATTTCGTGCGTCCTTAGCCTCATACACCAAGCTGTTTTCAACCAAATATGCAGCTGAAAGTATTCGGATGAACAACATCCTTCCGGGGTTCATCAACAGCTTGCCAGAGAAACAAGACCGTTTGGACCGCATTCCTGCTGGACGTTACGCAGATGTACGTGAACTAACTGAGACGGTGGCTTTCATGGCGTCTGATGCATCTAGCTATATAACGGGCCAAAACCTTCGTGTTGACGGAGGCCTAACAGCCTCAGTCTAAACAACTGTTCAATACAAAAACCGGAGCCTCGCATTTATGCGGGGCTTTGCTCTTTGCAGCATCACAGCCCTGGCTTTCAAGGAAAACTGCTGATTGCAGAACCTCAACCGGGTCCAAAGTGACCGAACGATCCACGCCTAAAGCCTGACAACCTGATGGAAGTACCTTTTGACTTTGACCGCCCCAGCGCATCGCTCCGCCGTGAAGGTACATGGCCAAAGCCACCGCTTTATGGCCCTGATTATGCGGGTATTTGGAAATCGCTCTATGTTGAATTCGGCTTGGATTTCGACAGCAGTCTAGATTTGCCTGAGCCCGATGAGTACTGGAAACGTTATCTCCACTTCAACGCTGGCTTCTTCTATTACAACTGCCCTCATGCTTTTGGTGAGAAATTCCTAGAATAGGCACTGTCCGTTTGCCCCGAGCCAATGCCTGAGCTGGCGTGCCAAGAGTTGACACCTTGGCTGGACCAAATTGTCCTGCCTCTAGTCATACACGCCTTAGGCGGCGGTCGCGATACATTGGAAACAGGATATCTGGATGGCAAGACCAGTTGCCATTACCGAATGTTCCCATTGCTGTAAGCGCGTAAAAGCCAGCATGTGATTGAAACCTTAGAAGCAGTTGCAGCACAAAACAAAATCAAAAAAAGTCCTAAAGGGCTATGATGCGATTAAGCGTAACGTTTATCAGGGGCGTGGCGAAAAAGTACGCGCCTTGTTTGACAAAAACCATTTACCACAGCGCGAACAAGCAATCCGTAATCAAATTAAGTAGAAGTGTTTTGGATGTGCTAACACATTGTTTTCTCAGTCTTGCCCTTGATCGTTGGCGGCACATACCTTACTCCACAGGGCAATGAATTGCCGCTTTGGAGAAGGATCTACACAATGACTGATGGCCCAACTTATGGTTTCGACACACTGCAAATTCACGCAGGGGCAAAACCTGATCCGACAACAGGCGCACGTCAAACGCCGATCCACCAGACAACAGCCTATGTATTTCGCGATGCGGACCACGCTGCCGCCCTGTTCAACCTGCAAGAAGTCGGCTTTATCTATTCCCGCCTGACCAACCCAACGGTTGCCGTATTGCAAGAACGCATTGCAACCCTTGAGGGCGGCGTTGGCGCAGTTTGCTGTTCATCTGGTCACGCGGCGCAAATCATGGCGATCTTCCCATTGATGTCACCGGGCATGAACATCGTGGCTTCTAGCCGCGCATATGGCGGTACGATCACTCAGTTCAGCCAAACCATCAAACGCTTTGGTTGGTCTTGCACATTCGTTGACTTCGACGATCTCGATGCGGTTAAAGCAGCGATTGACGAAAACACACGCGCAGTGTTCTGCGAAGCGATTGCCAACCCGGGTGGCTACATTACTGACCTCGACGCAATCTCTGCAATCTCTGACGAGGCAGGCATTCCATTGATCGTGGACAACACAGCCTCCACCCCGTACCTGTGCCGCCCGATTGAACACGGTGCAACATTGGTCGTGCACTCTACCACCAAATACCTCACAGGCAACGGCACTGTTACAGGTGGTTGCGTTGTGGATTCAGGTAAGTTCGATTGGTCCGCCAACGACAAATTCCCATCCCTCAGCCAGCCAGAGCCAGCCTATCACGGCCTCAAGTTCCACGAGACCTTTGGCAACCTTGCATACACCTTCTTTGGTATTGCAATTGGCCTGCGCGATCTGGGTATGACAATGAACCCACAAGCAGCACACTACACGCTAATGGGCACTGAAACCCTATCCTTGCGCATGCAGCGCCACGTTGAAAATGCTGAAAAAATAGCTGGTTGGCTGGAAAATGATCCGCGCGTTGATTACGTGACCTATGCGGGTCTGAAGTCTTCGCCATACTATGATCGCGTTGCTAAAATCTGTCCACGCGGCGCGGGTGGCTTGTTCACGATTGCGATCAAAGGCGGTTATGATTCATGCGTTAAATTGGTCAACTCGCTGGAGATCTTTAGCCACGTTGCCAACCTTGGCGATACCCGCTCCTTGGTCATTCACTCTGCTTCAACCACCCATCGTCAATTGACGGAAGAACAGCAACGCGCATCCGGTGCGGCCCCTGAGGTTGTGCGTATTTCCATCGGCACAGAAGACGCCGATGATTTGATTGCTGACTTGGATCAAGCACTGGCTAAAGCCACAAGCTAAGACAAACGACAACTTCCTCTGCGGGATCGGCAACATTCCGCAGAGCGAAATTTCGAATTCGCACATACTTCACACAACTTACTCCCTTATTTCTCTTGGTATACCCGTACAATCAATCGCCCGTGCGCACATTGTGTATCGCCATTTGATATGTCTGATCCGCGTTTTAGCGAAAT
>JABGTH010000030.1 GCA_018647275.1 Paracoccaceae bacterium | reverse complement strand
AGTATGGGTGGTCGGAGGGCAATGGTTCGATGCGGAATGTATCGAGTGTTGCGTGGCAGATGTGCCCTGCGTCGAGTGATTTCAATAGTGCGTCGTCGTCGATGAGTGGTCCGCGTCCCGGGTTAATGATAGCTGCCCCTTTTGGCATCAATGCGAGGGTTTCTGTGTTGAGAATGTTATTTGTAGCAGGTGTGTCGGGCAGGAGAAGAACTGTTATTTCGGCCTTTGCCAGAGCGGTTTTTAGCCCCTGAGCGCCGTGGTACGATGTGACGCCTTCGACTGACTTTTCTGATCTGCTCCAGCCAGAGACATTGAACCCGAATTTTGCCAATGTGGATGCGCAAGAGCTGCCGAGTTCACCCATACCGAGCACCACAACTGAGCGGTCCCATGCAAGGGCTGGCGGGCTGGGCACCCATTCATGGGTTGGGTTGTTGATATGTGCGTCCATCCCCAAATGGTGGCGCATCACATGGCCGCACACCCATTCAATCATCCCTTGGGTGAGGCCAGGATCGACCATACGGGTGAGTGGGATGGTTAGGGTTTGGTTGCCCACGATCCCTTCGACCCCCGCCCACAGGTTCAGGACTGCCTTGGCCTTTGTGTAGGGTGTGAAGTCTTTGAGGTCTGAATTGGGGGCATAGACAATGTAATCCACGTCTTGGGGTGCAATGTCGGTTGCCAGATGCACGTCGTCTAATCCTGCTGCTTTGAACGCATCATTTAACGGTCCTTCATAGAGGGGCCAGCGTTCTTCTTTTGCTGCGAATAGGATGTTGAGTGTCATGTGCGAAACCTATCTTGGTCTGTGGACGTGTGCGCTTTGGACCAGTCCAAAGGCGAGCATAAGAACCAGCATTGCGGAGCCGCCGTAGCTGACAAGTGGTAATGGAACGCCAACAACGGGGATCAGACCCATGACCATTGCCATGTTGACTGAGAAGAACAGAAAGAAGTTGAGCGCGATCCCTAGGATCAAAAGCGATGAGAACCGGTCGCGGTTTGCCAGTGCGGAGGCAATGCAAAAGAAGATCACCAACAGGTAAATTGCGAGTAACGAAATTCCTCCGACAAACCCAAATTCTTCGGCCAAGGTGGTGAAGATAAAATCGGTGTGTTTTTCAGGCAAAAAGTTCAAGCGGCTTTGTGGTCCTTGCATGAATCCGCGCCCTGTCCAGCCACCGGATCCAAGTGCGATCTTGGATTGAGTGATGTGATAACCTGCCCCCAGTGGGTCGGCGCTTGGATCAATGAAAGTGTCGATGCGGCGGTATTGGTAGTTGTTGAGTAATTGCCAACTTGTTTCGCGGCTTTGGAAAACAGTCACGATCAGGCCGACACCCGATGTGATCACGGCCGCGAAATAGGCCCAGTGTACGCCCGCAAGAAACATGATACCGCCACCGGCCATGACCAAAAGGAGCGATGTCCCAAGGGCGGGTTGTTGGATGACCAGCGCGGTTGGCAGCAAGATGATGGCAATGGGCAGCAAGACCCAAAGGGGCCGTGATTTCTTTTCGGGTGGCAACCAGTCATAATAGGCGGCCAGAAACATTACGAGTGTGATCTTCATCAACTCGGAGGGTTGCAGGCGCATGAACCCAAGGTCGATCCAGCGTTGTGCGCCTTTGCCTTCTTCGCCGAATAGATCAACTGCGATCAAAAGAATGACGGTTATGCCATAGCAAAACAACGCGATGCTGCGCCAAAACCAAATGGGGGTCATTCCAATGGCGACCATCAGAACCAAACCAACGGCAAAGCGTTTCATTTGCGGTTCGGCCCACGGTTTAAAACTGCCACCTGCCACGGAGTAGAGCATAAGGAAGCCGACACAGGCGACCGAGCTGAGCAATACTGTGAGGGGCCAATTTAGGAACAGGATTTTGCGCAGGCCCGTGGGTGTCGATTTTACAGTGTACTCAAGATAACTCATGCTTTGTCATCGTCCCGAGTTTTGGCCATTGGGCGCATTTTTGCGAGGCGTTTTTGTTGGCTGCGGATACGGCCACGGTCTTTGGATGGGTATGCCTCTAGCGGAGGGGGGCCATCGTATAAAGCCTGAAGCGTGATGTCGCGGGCGATCGGGGCTGCGGCTGTTGAGCCGCCGCCGCCGTGTTCTACGATAACGGCAACAGCGTATTTGGGATTGTCTGCAGGTGCAAAGTCTACGAACAAAGCGTGGTCGCGCCGTTCCCATGGTAAATCTTCGTTGCGTACAACGCCGGTGCGCCGTTCAGCGGCGGAAATGTTGCGCACTTGGCTGGTGCCTGTTTTGCCCGCCATGCGCATTTTATCAATTGTGATGCGGCTTTTGTTGGCGGTGCCCCCACGGTCATTGACCACAGCAAACATGGCTTGGCGCATTTTCTTTAGGTTATTTTGATCAACTTTGAGCGGGGTGCCTGCGTCTGACGCTTGTTCAATGCCGTCTACAGATTTAACCAGCCGCGGTGTCACTTCGCGCCCTGTGGCAAGGCGTGCGGTCATCACGGCCAACTGGAGGGGGGAGGCGAGCATATCGCCCTGTCCGATGGATGCATTGACTGTGTCACCGATCACCCAGTCTTTGTCGTGAACGCGCTTCTTCCATGCCTTAGTGGGTGTAAGTCCACGGGCCACTGCCGACATTTCAACGTTGTGGCGCACGCCCAAACCAAAGACGTTGGCCATGGTGGAGATCTTTTCGATCCCGACCTTGAGCGCCAAGTCATAGTAGTAAACATCGCAGCTGCGTTTGAGCGAGTTCTTTAGGTCAACACTGCCGTGCCCTGAGCGTTTCCAGCAGTGGAATTTGCGGTCCGCCACTTCAAGGTGACCGTTGCAACGGACTGTGTCGTCTGGTCCGATAATGCCATCTTCAAGGGCGGCCATTGCGGTGATCATTTTGAATATTGATCCGGGGGGATAGGTTCCCTGAACCGCTTTGGACGCCAGAGGCCGGAATTTATTTTCAGTCAGTTCGCGGTAATCTGCAACGGAAATGCCGGACACAAACAGATTGGGATCGTATGTCGGGGCCGATCCAATTGCGACCAGATCGCCAGTTTCACAATCGATCACAACCGCGCTGGCGCTTTCGCCGTCGAGGCGTGCCTGCAAATAGTTCTGCAGTTTTGAATCGATAGTTAGCTGAATATTGGCACCCGGTTTGCCTTCACGGCGTCCCAGCTCGCGCATTTCGCGACCGGCGGCGTTCACCTCGACCTGTTTGCTTCCTGCAGACCCACGTAGACGAATTTCTTCTTTGGCTTCCACGCCGACCTTGCCGATCTGAAACCGTGGGATGCGTAGTAATGGATCAGGATCGTCGATCCTCTTCATGTCGTAATCGCTAACGGGGCCCACGTATCCCAAGATATGAGCAAAGTCTGAGCCCAAGGGATAGACACGTGACAAGCCGACTTCTGGTGTGACGCCTGGCAGGGCGGGTGCATTGACAGAGACGCGGCTGATATCTTCCCACGTCACGTTGTCTGTTATGGTGATGGGGTGAAATGGGGCGCTGCGTTTGATCAATGCAACAGCGCGTTCAATGGTTTCTTCGTCCAGATCGATGATTTGACTGAGGCGCGCAATTACGGCCTCTACGTCGCGGGTGTCTTCACGCACCATCTTGATTTGATAATTTGGGACGTTTTGGGCCAGCTGAACGCCGTTGCGATCAAACACCTCGCCGCGAGCGGGCGGTATCAGTTTGAACTTGATCCTGTTCTCTTCGGCCAATGTCCTGAATTGATCGGCCTCATTGATTTGGAGGTGACGCATACGTGCGGCCAAGCCACCGACCAGCACAAACTGAAGCCCGCCAACCACCAGTGCACGGCGAGACATCAAACTTTGGTTCGCCTCATGATCTGCGTTTTTGCGTTTCAACTGTGGCCTCCGCGTGCGTCTGTGTCCCCTGGGGCGCCCTTGCGCACACCCATAAGCACGTGGGTCGCGAAGACAATCACGGGGTAGTAAAGGATCGTGGTTATCGTTTGGATAAGTTGCGATCCTAGGTTCGGTTGCTCAACCAACAAAATGGCCAAGATGATGCGATATAAAATAGTGGTGCTAGCCAGCAATGAAATGACGATAGCCCATTCGGTTGCAAAGTTCGATGCACGTAAACGTTTGGCGCGATTTTGGAGGTTTTCACAGCAAAGTAGTCCCAAAAAGGCCCAAAGACCGGGGGGGCGCTGTAGCAATAGGTCTGACAGCAAAAGCATCAGGCCTAGTAGGATCACAGGGACATATACGGGTTTGCGCGCTGACCACGCGAAGGCAAAGCCCAACATCAGATCAGGTGTGGCCCAAGGGCGTGACATCGCGCTGAGGGGGAGAAGATGGATGAACAAGGTCGCCAATCCTAGCACGACGAACCAACCACGCATGATCCAAATTCGTGATGATTGGTCTTCACTCACTTGCAGGAACCCCTTGACCGTTCTCAGGCGCTGGTGTGCCGTCGTTGGCGGTGAGAACATTTGCGCTGTCGGTCACGCGTTCTGTCGGGTGACTGCGCAGGACCCGCAGGAATTTGAGACGTTCATAGTCCGCAGCAAGGCGCACCCTTAGGCGGCCACCGGGATCAGTGACCACTTGCCCGACAACCAGCCCTGCAGGAAAAACTGCGCCATCCCCTGAACTGACAACACGGTCACCAGGCCGGACAAGATCGGGACTTTCGATGAAATCGATGGGTGGTGTGGCACTGTTGTCACCCGCAACAATGGCGCGTTGGCCAGAGGGTTGAATGGTAACAGGAATACGGCTGGATGCATCAGTGAGCAAAATCACACGGCTGGTATTTTTCGCAACACCGGAAATGCGACCCACGAGACCAATGCCGTCCATGGTGGCCCAGCCATCCACAAGGCCATCCCGTGCACCAACGTTCAACAGTACAGATTGACGAAAGGGCGAGCCGCTATCGGCCAGAACAACACCCGTGATGAAGGTAAGGCGGGGATCAAGGTTGACGCTGTTGAGGTCAAGCAGTCGGGCGTTCTCTTGTTCAAGCTGAAGCGCGGCTTCTTTCCAAGCTTGCATTTTGCGCAGCTCACGGCGCAGCTCTTGGTTTTGTTCAGCGATACGGTTGTAGCTTTGATAATCGCGAAACAGGTTCACGGTGCCTGTTACAGGGGCCATGGCCCAATCAAAATTCGGAACAATTCCGTCGGTGACTTGAGCGCGAAACCGTTCAACGCGTGGGCTGTCGATGCGCCAAACCAGAAAGGTCGCAAACAATACCAAGTATACAGCAACCAGAATCAACCTGCGCAAAGGGCGGGTGTAATCCTGATTGTTTGATCGATTATTGGCCAAGGCGGTTGTGTCCTGCGGTAGTCAGCCCTTGCGTGGGTACTTGGAATGTCCAAGATTTGACCGTTCGTGGCAAGCGCTTAGGGCTAATTGGGCGTTTGTATCAGCTATCGTAGTCGATAGCATGACGCAGCTGTTTTTCATATTCCAGCGCTTTGCCAGTGCCCAAGGCCACACAATTCAACGGCTCATCTGCAATTGAAACCGCAAGGCCGGTTTGCTCACGTAGAGCCAAATCCAGGTCACCGAGTAAGGCACCGCCACCTGTCAACATCACACCACGGTCAACGATATCGGCTGCAAGGTCTGGTGGAGTGGTTTCAAGCGCAGCCATAACCGCTTCGCAAATTTGCTGAACCGGTTCTGTCAAAGCTTCGGCAATCTGTGCTTGGGTGATTTCAATTTCTTTTGGTACACCGTTCAGCAGGTCGCGGCCACGCACGTGCATGGATGTGCCACGCCCATCGTCAGGCATACGGGCCGTGCCGATTAATTTCTTGATGCGTTCCGCAGTTGTTTCACCAACCAAAAGGTTCTGCTGGCGACGCAGGTAGCTGATGATGCCCTCGTCCATGCGGTCACCACCGACGCGCACAGAGCGGGCGTAAACGATGTCACCAAGGGAAAGAACGGCAACTTCGGTTGTACCACCACCGATGTCGACAACCATGTTGCCTGTCGGGTCAGTGATCGGCATGCCAGCCCCAATCGCTGCAGCGATTGGTTCAGCAATCAAGCCTGCGCGACGTGCACCAGCAGACAGAACGGATTGGCGAATAGCACGTTTTTCAACGGGGGTCGCGCCGTGTGGGACGCAGACAATAATCTTTGGTTTTGAGAAGGTAGAGCGTTTGTGCACCTTGCGGATGAAATGTTTGATCATTTCCTCAGCGGTATCAAAATCGGCAATAACGCCTTCGCGCATCGGGCGGATGGCCTCGATGGAACCAGGTGTGCGGCCCAACATCAATTTCGCGTCTTCGCCCACAGCCAGCACTTTTTTCACGCCGTCTTTGATGTGGTAGGCCACAACGGACGGTTCAGAAAGAACGACGCCTTTGCCTTTAACGTAGATCAAAGTGTTGGCAGTCCCGAGGTCAATCGCCATGTCGGACGAGAAGAGACCACGAAGATTATCGAAAATGGACATGTGTTAAGGCCTTGTAGGTAATAGCGCGTGGCATTGAAGTCGCCCACGAGTCGTATGGAATGGACAAGCATTCTTATAAGGGCACGGCGCTTTGGGTGAAAGAGGGAATGGTGGTCGGCCGGGGCGGCAATCCGCGCATTTTAGGCCTAATTTGCCCCATTACGTAGGGTGGCGTTGTTTGATAGACTTTGGTCAACGGATTGAGGAGAGTAAAATGCGCAAAATTCAAGTATTGGGTGTGCATCATATCACGCTGACAGGGGCGGATCGTCAGACGTCGATTGATTTCTGGGAAGGGCTGCTGGGTATGCCGTTTATTTTTGATCAACCGAACCTGGATGACCCCAATGAAGGGCATTTATACTTTGATCCGGGCGATGGGCGTTTGATTACTGTATTTACGAATGAGAACCGCAAACCAGATCGCTCGCGCACGCCGATGGATATTGGCTGTGTGCATCATCTGGCGTTTGAGGTGGATCGAGCGATGTTCAGCCAAGTGCCCAAACGGCTGCAGGAGCGTGGCATCGGGCATTCAGGCGTGAAGGATCGTGGGTTCATGGATTCGGTATATTTCAAAGACCCACTTGGGCAGTTGATCGAGCTGGCTTGTTACAAGTTCATTCCACCGCGCGGATCATCCCATGCCGAGGTCATGCTGGAGGCGCACAAATTGCGTGTTGCTGCAGGGGATATGGCGATTGGGGAAGTGCATTTGGCGGATGCAGTTGAGTTGATCGTGGGCCGGTCCCAGCATTCCCTGTCTGCGGATCGCAGCGCGCGGGATCCTTATCGTGGTTAGGGCCTGAATGTTCTGGCGGACTGAGGCGCTGCCTCAGTCCCCAGGATATTTAGGAACCAGAGAAGTAGGGTGGGGTGCGAATCATATGCGCACCCTGTTTTATTAGGTATCTTTGTAGTTGATTTCAGGCGTGTCTTTGCCTGATTTTTGGCGACGTACCAGCAGGCGGTTTAATGCGTGAACGTAGGCTTTGGCCGAGGCCACAACCGTGTCTGTGTCCGCAGATTCGCCCGTTACGATACGACCGTCTTCTTCCAAACGTACGGTTACTGTGGCTTGGGCATCAGTGCCTTCGGTCACGGCGTGCACTTGGTAAAGCTGCAGCTTTGCCTCGTGGTCTATCAGCGCTTTGATCGCATTGAATGTTGCATCCACTGGGCCGTCGCCGGTTTCAGTTGCGACATATTCTGTGCCATCTAACTCTAGCTTTAGGTCCGCTTGTTGCGGGCCTTCGGTGCCGCATTGGACGCGCAATGACGTGATTTTTAAACGATCATTCTCAGGATCGTCAGAGATGCGCATCAATGCGACCAAATCGTCGTCGAACACTTCTTTCTTACGATCAGCCAGTGCTTTGAAACGAACAAAAACGTCCTTTAGCTGGTTGTCACCCAATTCAATGCCCAGCTCTTCCAGCTTGGCGCGCAATGCTGCGCGTCCAGAGTGTTTGCCAAGTGGCAAGGAGGTGCCAGACAGGCCCACATCTTCGGGGCGCATGATTTCGAACGTCTCGGCGTTTTTCAACATACCGTCTTGGTGGATGCCAGATTCGTGTGCAAAGGCGTTTTTGCCAACGATGGCTTTGTTGAACTGAACAGGAAAGCCAGCAACTGTTGCAACGCGGCGCGAGATGTTCATCAGTTTGGTTGTGTCGATGCCTGTTGAGTACGGCATGATGTCATTGCGTACCTTCATCGCCATAACGACCTCTTCCAACGCTGTATTGCCTGCGCGTTCGCCAAGGCCGTTGATAGTGCATTCGATCTGACGTGCACCTGCTTCTACCGCTGCCAAGCTGTTTGCCGTCGCCATACCAAGGTCGTTGTGACAATGCGTGGCGAAGATGATGTTGTCGGCACCTGGCACGTGTTCCAGCAGATCACGGATCAATTGCGCGCTTTCACGGGGGGCGGTGTAGCCCACGGTGTCAGGGATATTGATCGTGGTTGCGCCAGCCTTGATCGCGATTTCGACAGTGCGGCATAGGTAATCAAATTCGGTACGTGTCGCATCCATCGGAGACCATTGCACGTTGTCGCAAAGGTTGCGCGCGTGGCTTACGGTTTCTTCGATCCGGATCGCCATTTCGTCTTTGGTCAGATTCGGGATCGCACGGTGCAGTGGGGATGTACCGATAAAGGTGTGAATACGGGGCTGCGCGGCGTGCTTAACAGCTTCCCAGCAGCGGTCAATGTCACCCAGTTGGGCACGGGCCAAACCGCAGATGACTGAGTTCACGCTGTTTTTGGCAATCTCTGAAACGGCGTTAAAGTCTCCCTCGGAGGCGATCGGAAAACCTGCTTCGATAATGTCGACGCCCATTTCGTCCAACAGTCCAGCAATCTCAAGCTTTTCTGCGTGGGTCATGGTTGCGCCGGGTGATTGTTCGCCGTCGCGCAATGTGGTGTCGAAAATTACGACTTTGTCTTGGGAAGATGTCATTTGATTTCTCTTTTGTTGTCCTGATACTTGGCACGTATCCGACCCTCGCGGGTAACCCTCTGAGCGGACGTGCCGATGGACACGCTCAGAGGCTGGATAGGAGCAAGAGCTCGCACAAAAGCGCTGCGCCGAGGGGGCGCGCGATCAGGATATGTGCTTCACGTGTCATGGGGGTAGTTATAGCCGTCGATTTTCAAATGGAAAGTAGGTTTTCATGCCTAATTGAATGGTATGCCATTTTTAGGTGGAGCGTCGCATTAGGATTTTGGGCCATCCGCGTTGAAGTGCGCCTATGCTGTGCTAACTATATAACATGAAAAATGTTTTGATTATTGGCGCTTCGGGCGGCATTGGCGGCGCGATTGCCGCCCACCACATGACGCTTGGAGACAGTATAATAAGGCTTTCACGCTCAATTGACGGTTTGGACATTACCGATACCCAAAGTGTTACGGATCATTTGGGACGCTTGGATTGCACCTTTGACCGGGTGATAGTTGCGACCGGCGCGTTGAGCGTGAATGGCGCGGCCCCTGAGAAAACGATCAAATCGATTGATCCAGTTGCGATGGCAGATCAGTTCGCGGTTAACGCCATCGGCCCTGCGCTGATCCTTACGCATGCGGGTCGTCTTTTGCGAAAAGACCGCGCCAGCGTATTTTCCGTATTGTCAGCCAAAGTGGGATCTATCGGGGACAACCGATTGGGTGGATGGGTCAGTTACCGTGCGGCAAAAGCGGCGTTGAACCAAATCGTGCACACCTCGGCGATTGAATTGGCGCGCAGCCATCCGCAATCGAGTGTTGTCGCATTGCATCCGGGAACTGTGGAGACGCCATTTACGTCCAAGTACCTTGCTCGCCATGCGAGCGTTCCAGCGGGTCAAGCGGCGGCGAATTTGGTGAAGGTTATGGACGACTTAACACCGGCGCAAAGCGGTGGTTTCTATGACTACTCAGGAACGGCGCTGCTTTGGTAGGACTGCGGGATTAACCGTCGTTCTTCAACGCACCGTTTTCCCATGTCCCAGTGGCTTCTTCACCCGTAGCATAGCGCATTGTGCCGCTGCCTTGGCGTTTGCCCTTTAGGAACCTGCCCTCATAGATGTCACCATTGTCATAGGTGGCAATGCCTATGCCATTGATTTCGCCGGTTTGCCATTGGCCATCATATTCAAATCCGTTGGCCATCGTGATCTTGCCCGTGCCATTGCGCTGTCCGTCGTCAAAGTTGCCCACATAAATGGTGCCATCTGGATAAGTCGCAGTACCTGTGCCGTGGCGTTGGCCATTTTCCCATGCGCCGTCATAGCGATAGCCATCGGCATAGGTTATGATGCCTTGGCCGTGGTTTCGTGCATTCTTAAAGCCACCCTCATAGATCACGCCAGTGGCGTATGTGGCCTTGCCATTGCCCTCAATCACACCCGCGACCCACCTGCCTTCATAAACAGAGCCGTCACTGTACTTGATTTTTCCCGTGCCATCGGCAAGGTCATCACGAAAGCTGCCCTCGTAGATTGAACCATCTGGGTAGGTCACGCGACCTTGTCCCTCGATTTGGCCCGCGATCCATGCGCCGACATAGGTGT
>JABGTH010000143.1 GCA_018647275.1 Paracoccaceae bacterium | reverse complement strand
GGCATCTAGAAAATAACCTAAAGCTGCAGTGATATCAGATGGGTTCGCGCCACGTTTTAGAACGGTGGCGCTGCGTTGCGTGGCAAAGTCTTCGTCGCTTTGCCGTATGTTTTGCAACGTTGGCCCCGGTCCGATTGCGTTCACACGGATGTTTGGTGCAAGTGCGCGGGCAGTGGTTTGGGTCAGAGCCCACAGACCCATCTTTGCCAGCGTATAGGTCATGAAATCAGGGGTCAGTTTGCGCACACGTTGATCGACCATATTGACGATCAATCCAACCGCAATCGGTTCACCCTCTCCGTCAAGTCTTTCAGGCAAGTCCTGCGCCGCCATTGCTTGAGTCAAAACAAATGGGGCGCGCAGATTGCTACCCATATTGTGATCCCAAGTATCACGGGATGCCGAACCGATAGTATCATGCTCAAAGGTCGAAGCGTTGTTCACAAGACACAAGATTGGCCCGCCCAATTGCTCCGCTGCGCGCGCAACTAAAGAATGTGCATCATCTTCAATTAAAAGATCTGCCTGTACTGCAATTGCATTGCGCCCCATCGCCTTGATTTCGGCGACGACCTTTAATGCGGCATCTTCAGAAGTGGCATAATGTACAGCAACGTCATGACCACGCGAAGCCAAATACAGCGCCATAGCACGCCCAAGTCGATGGCCTGCTCCAGTTACAAGACTATTAGTCATTGAACCTCTCCTCCCAAACACGTCGGAAACTAGGTTTTGTTTTGTCCACAGCCACAGGGGCCTTTGCCAATACGAAACCGTCCGCATGATTTGCATTTAGCGTTTGTTAGGCGTTTTCCACCGATCCAGTGCATTTTTCCAAGCATCGCAAGACATGCGATGAAGACAAGGAACAGAGTGACCAGTTTGAAAATCATATCTTACAATCCAAACTGTGCGTAGGCGGCACGTTCCTCAACAGATGCCATTGCGTCCTGCGCCATATGCGCCCCGAAACGTGACATGAACGAACGTTTCAAACCATAACGACGGAACTTGACCTTTTTGCCAAAGCGCTCTTTGAGCATCGGTTTCAGATGGCCAATGCCATCAATCAGGCCCAGTTCGACGGCACGCTTGGCCAACCAAACCTCGCCTGTAAATAGCTTTGTCTCTTGGTCCAACTTAGCACCACGGCGTTCAGTTATATGGTCGATGAAATTGGAGTGAATATCGTTTAATAACCCCTTGAGGCGTGCCACATCTTCTGGCTGTTCCTCGCGGAAAGGGTCCAACATCGATTTAGATTCACCAGCCGTGTAAACGCGCCGTTCCACGCCCTGACGGGCCAACAACTCATGCGCACCAAAGCCAGCAGAAATAACTCCAATCGATCCAACAACGGATGACGGATCAGCATATATTTCGTCGGCGGCCGCAGCCAACCAATATCCACCAGACGCAGCAACATCTTCGACAAAAGCAATAACAGGGATGTTCTTTTCTTCAGCCAACCTGCGGATACGCGCACCAATCAATGAGGATTGAACGGGGCTGCCACCGGGTGAATTCACCTCTAGAGCAACAGCAGCGGGTTTGCCGCGCGCAAAGGCTTTTTCAATAACACCAGCCAGTGCTTGATCATTCAATGCACCGCGTCTACCACTTGCAATCATGCCCTGAAGACGGATGATAGCAACAGTTGGTTCAGATTTCAGAAAAGGTATCCAGCGTTTCATATTAATCAATCTAGTTGGTCCCTCGCGCCACACAAGGGCATGTGGATTTAAGTGCGAATACGCCAGCCCGTTTTAAAGATCCAGTATACGGCCCCAAGGCAAAGCGCGGTAAAGAAACCGATCGCCAAAAGGCTGGTTGCGACAGGCACATCTTCTAACCCAAAGAACGCCCAGCGGAAGCCAGAGATCAAGTAGACAACGGGATTGAACATTGAAATCGTTTGCCAAACCGGTGGCAGCATAGAGATCGAATAGAACGACCCGCCCAAGAAGACCAAGGGCGTCACGATCAACAAAGGCACCAATTGAAGCTGTTCAAAATTCTTTGCCCAAATGCCGATGATAAAGCCAAACAGTGAGAAGCTGATGCATGTCAGGACAAGGAAAAGAACCATCGCGATGGGGTGCGCGATTTGAATATCGACAAAGAAAAACGAGGTCATCAAGATGATAACGCCGATGAACATCGCCTTGGTCGCTGCTGCGCCAACATAACCCAGAACGATCTCTAAAAAGCTGATGGGTGCAGACAAGAGTTCATAAATCGTGCCAATGAATTTTGGGAAGTAGATGCCAAAAGATGCGTTGGAAATCGACTGTGTCATCACCGTTAGCATCACCAAACCCGGTACAATAAACGCGCCGTAACTGACGCCGTCGACCTGATCGATACGGCTGCCAATCGCAGCACCAAAGACCACGAAATACAACGATGTCGAGATCACAGGTGAAATCAGGCTTTGCAAAAAGGTGCGGAAAAAACGCGCCATTTCAAATATGTAGATTGCTTTTATTGCAGTCCAATTCATGCTGCGTCCTCCTGTACCAAGGTCACGAAAATGTCTTCAAGGCTGCTTTGACGTGTTGATACATCGCGCAATGAAAGGCCCGCAGCTGCGATGTCATTCAACAACTGCGTGATTCCTGTACGCTCGCCACGGGTGTCATAGGTATAGATCACCGATGTTTTATCTTGGGTTTGTGTCAGCTCGTATTTGGCAAGCGAATTGGGGATGGTAACGAGCGGCTCAGTCAACTGAACCTCCAACTCTTTCTTACCCATGCGTGCCATTAATTTGGCTTTTTTCTCAACCAACAACAGCTCACCTTTAGCAATAATGCCAACGCGATCTGCAATTGCTTCTGCCTCTTCGATGTAATGTGTTGTTAGGATAATCGTCACGCCATCGGCTTTCAGATCAGCAACGATGTCCCACATGTCTTTGCGCAGCTCAACGTCAACACCTGCGGTTGGCTCGTCCAAAAACAGTACCCGTGGTTCGTGGGCCAATGCCTTAGCGATCAAGACGCGGCGTTTCATGCCGCCCGACAATTCTTTGACCGCATTGTTGCGTTTGTCCCAAAGAGACAGACGACGCAGGATATGTTCAATCACTGCTTCATCACGTGATTTACCAAACAAACCACGAGAAAAACGCACTGTGTTGATTACTTTCTCAAACGGCTCAAGCGCAACCTCTTGCGGCACTAAACCGATCAAACTGCGGGCTGCGCGAAAATCATCCCTAATGCAGTTTCCTGCAACCTTAACGTCACCAGACGTCGAGGAGGTGATACCACAAATCGTTGAAATTAATGTGGTTTTACCTGCACCATTGGGACCAAGCAGGGCAATAATCTCACCCTCTTCGATTTCAAGGTTCACGCCTTTTAGCGCCTCAAACCCACCGTCATAGGATTTGCGCAGGTCTTTGATTTCTAGAATGTTTGCCATGTCGGCCTCCACAGAATGCTTGTGCACTCAATACGGATTTCACCAGCCTGATACCACTGAGTAATTACGCACAAGTCGTGCGCGCTATTCTTTGCCCGTCAGACGACCCAACCAACCTTTTTTCGCGCCCTCTTCAGGCGCGTCTTCAGTTGCTTCAGGTTCTACCGGACCCTCAAGATGTTCTTGCAGATTGCCAAAGAACTGATCCGCCATTTTCTTGGAAAACCCGTCAATAATACGGCTGCCCAATTGCGCTAATTTACCGCCAACTTTGGCTTCGACATCATAGCTTAGTTCACACCCATCCGCCGTTTCAACCAGTGTGACTTTGGCCCCACCTTTGGCAAATCCCGCAGCGCCACCTTTGCCCTGACCATCGATGCTAAGCGATTGATTTTCGACCATATCAGAAAGGGTGACCTGCCCCTTGAATGTCGCCTTTACGGGCCCAACTTTTTGCGTCACGGACGCCTCAAAGCCATCCGTTGGGTTACCAGTCACTTCGGTCGCCCCGGGCACACATGCCTTCAGAACTTCGGGGGCCAATAGCGCTACATACACTTCTGCTGGAGTCGCTTTAATCTGGCGGGTGTCAGTCATTTTCATCTGGTCAAATCCCTCGTTCTGGTCAGTTTACCCTAACCACAAAAAATCCACATTACTATTGCTGAAAACGAATTCCGTGATAGGCCTAATTGCATGAGCACAGCCCCCCAAAACAATGCCACCATTGGAATACTATTCGTCCTAGCAGGCGTTTTCTTTATTTCAATCAATGACATGCTGATCAAACAGTTGTCTGGCGGTTACCCCCTGCATCAGATGGTTTTCACCCGTTCGATCATTGGAATTATGTTCAGCCTGATCTTTGTTCAGATGGAAGGTGGATGGCGGATTTTGCGTACCAATCAGCCCGGACTGCATGTTTTACGGGGGCTTTTGATTGTGACGTCCAATATGACGTTCTTTGTGGCTTTGGCTGCGATCCCTTTGGCCGATGCAACCGCCCTGTTTTTTGCGGCCCCCTTGTTCATCACCCTACTGTCGATTCACATTATGGGAGAGAAGGTTGGCCCCTTGCGTTTGGGCGCAGTAATCTTTGGTTTCTTGGGTGTCGTCATCATGCAGCGCCCATGGGAAGGCGTTGATACCTTGGGCACTTCGCGCTTGATTTTACTGCTGCCTGTTGTCGCTGCACTGACCTATGCGTTGAACCAATTGCTAACCCGCAAGCTGGGTGTGAAAAGCAAAGCTTCGGCATTGGCTGTGTACATCCAAGGAACGTTTGTCGTTGTTTCTATTGGGTTTTACATCGTCGCTGGCGATGGACGTTTTGCCGAAGGGTCTGAAAATCCATCGATCCAATTCCTGCTGCGCGCATGGATATGGCCCGCACAAAGTGACTTTTGGTTGTTCGGGTTTCTGGGCTTTGCCTCAGCCTT
>JABGTH010000031.1 GCA_018647275.1 Paracoccaceae bacterium | reverse complement strand
ATTTTGAATGATTATGGGTCTCTTACAAGCCCAAGGGTATTTGTAAAAGGGTTTTGACCCATATTTGCGACGAAGAATTCCGATTTAGCGACTAAATAGCCTGTTTTATAAGTCTTTCGCGCCAAACTGTGTAGATGCCTGACAACACGATGATCGCCGAGCCTGTTAGCGTTAACATATCCGGGCGCTCCCCAAAGATCACGATTCCAAAGATCAGGGCAAAAACCAACCGAGTGTAACGGAAGGGGGTTACAAAACTGATTTCTCCAACGCGCATGGCCGCAACAATGGCGTAATAGGCGAGTGCAGTGATGATTGTAGCTCCGATTACCAGCAACCAAATGGTTTGCGTTGGCGCAATCCACGGTGTTTTTGCGCCCCATGACAGGATCATTGAGGCCGGTACCAACGTTAAAAACGCGAGAAAGCTTAATTGCATGGACGATGTTTCTTTCGGCACGCCGCGCGTTGCCAAATCACGCCCCGCAAGGCCCAGCACGCCGACTAGGGTAATCAACGACAGCTGGTCAAACCCTTCGGTGCCTGGGCGGATGATCAATAGTACACCGAAGAAACCAACAAAGATTGCGGACCACCGGCGCCAGCCTACCATTTCCCCGAACAGAACTGCAGCACCCAAAGTAACGAGAAGTGGGGTTGCTTGCAAAATGGCAGAAGCTGTTGAAATGGGTGTTAGCGTAATAGCTGTTACATATCCCAATGTACCTATCAGTTCGGCAAGGGACCGCAACAAAATTGAACGAGACAGCATCTTACGCTCAAACAGCGGCTGCCCTTGAAGACGACACAAAATGCCAAAAACGATGGCACCACCACCACCGAGCAAGAAGATGATTTGACCTGTTGGCATATCAACCGAAATGACTTTTACCATCATGTCTTCGACCGCAAAGCCAAACATCGCCAAGATCATCAAGGCTGCGCCGCGTAAATTGTCCATAGGGTTTGGCCTAACAAATTAAAGTGTTACGCCAGCCTTATGCCTGTGTTTCAGGCTTGTCCATCGGTGAGCTATGAATGTGACGTCAGGGCTTTTTCGGGACGCCGTATAGCTCAAGGCGGTGACCGCGCAGTTCATAGCCCAACTTGGCCGCTATCTTTTCTTGCAAGGCCTCGATGTCGGGATCCACAAATTCAATAACTTCACCCGAATTCATATCAATCAGGTGGTCATGGTGCTCGCGTTCAGCATCTTCATAACGGGCGCGCCCGTCACCAAATTCTAGCTTGTCCAGAATACCCGCTTCTTCAAACAGTTTGACTGTGCGGTAAACCGTAGCGATCGAAATACCTTCATCAATTGCATTTGCCCTTGCAAACAATTCTTCCACATCTGGGTGATCATCGCTATCCTGCAATACCCGTGCAATGACACGTCTAGGCGTTGTCATACGAAGCCCTTTGGCTTCGCAACGGGCGATGATGGGTCGATGCATGGCGGTCTCAATCTGTCGTATCTTGGTTTTCCTACTTAGCGACCTTTGCGCACAGGGGCCAGCATACAATTGGCGTTTCGCTTGACTTATCATGCCTCACCCCTCATGTGAGCCCCAAGTGCTACTGTCTGCCGCGTGAGCAGTCATATGAACGTACGAGAAAATTCGACGTCAGCAGTATCGCCTTTGATCCCAAAATCACGCGTGGGGCACAGCGCAGTGGACGTACCAAAGGCATTTGGCCGTGGAACGTGATCCGTCTGTGTGACCTTATGACGTGTTTACTCTTTTGTGGGGTGGGCCGAAGGAATACAATGAGCGATTTTGAAATGATGGGCCTGCCAGACCAACTGGTTAAGCGGCTACATGACATGGGTCTAAAAGATCCAACACCTATCCAGAAACAAGCAATCCCACATGCCATGAACGGGCGGGATGTTATGGGCCTTGCCCAAACGGGTACAGGTAAGACAGCGGCCTTTGGTGTGCCGTTGATTGCTAAAATGATGGAAGCAGGCGGCAAGCCTGCCCCAAAGACTGTACGGGGTTTGATCCTTGCGCCAACGCGCGAATTGGCCAGCCAAATTGCAGCTACCTTGAAAACGTTGACAGACGGCACGCCGTTGAAAACGGGTCTCGTTGTTGGTGGCCAGTCTATCAAAGCACAGATCAACCGCGTTGAGCGTGGCATGGACCTATTGGTCGCCACTCCGGGTCGTTTGATCGACTTGATGGAACGCCGCGCGTTGAATCTGCAAGAAACATCATTTCTTGTTTTGGACGAAGCAGACCAAATGTTGGACCTTGGCTTTATCCACGCATTGCGCCGCATTTCATCTATGTTGCCGAAAGACCGTCAGACCATGTTGTTCTCGGCCACGATGCCAAAACAAATGAATGAGATCGCTAACAGCTATTTGACAAGCCCTATCCGCATTGAAGTTTCCCCTCCGGGTAAAGTGGCAGACAAAGTCACGCAGGAAATTCACTTCATTGCGAAGGCTGAGAAATCCAAACTGTTGATCGAAATGTTGGACAAACACCGCGACGAGCGAGCGTTGGTCTTTGGCCGCACGAAACACGGTATGGAAAAGCTGTCTAAGACCCTCGAAAAAGCGGGTTATGCAGCGGGATCGATCCACGGCAACAAATCCCAAGGTCAACGTGACCGTGCGATTGCCGCATTCAAAGCAGGTCAAATAAAAGTGTTGGTGGCGACAGATGTTGCGGCCCGTGGTTTGGACATTCCAGACGTGAAACACGTCTACAACTACGAATTGCCAAACGTGCCAGACAACTATGTTCACCGCATTGGCCGTACAGCGCGTGCGGGCAAAGACGGGGCAGCTATTGCATTCTGTGCACCCGACGAAATGAAAGAACTAAAAGACATCCAAAAAACCATGAAGATGACTATTCCAGTCGCGTCAGGTCGTATGTGGGAGCCCTCTGAAGAAGTGAAACCAAAGCAGCGTGGTGGCGGTGGCGGTCGTGGTCGCCCTGGCGGTGGACGTCCGGGTGGCGGCGGTGGCGGTCGCCCCGGTGGCGGCGGTAAACCCGGTGGTGGTGGCGGTCAACGTCGTCGCTTCGGCGGAGGTGGCGGCTCAGCTGCTTCCTGATAAAAAATAAAAAGCCGTCGGAGCAATAAGTTGCTCCGACGGCTTTAGTTTCACATGTTGGACTGTGTTAAGCGTAGAGTGAAGGCACACCCAATTGTGCATGCACATCGTTGATCGTATAGAT
>JABGTH010000032.1 GCA_018647275.1 Paracoccaceae bacterium | reverse complement strand
GCTTCGTTTTCAGCAATTGGTTCATGCCACATTGGGTCGGCTAAAAGACGTTCTTGATCCTTCGCACGAACATCATCGGCAGACGGTGCGCTGATCCAATTTGCACTGACCTTCGCGCTTTGCAAAATGCGTTCTGCTTTGCGACGTACTTTGGCGGTGACGATCAACGTGCTGACGCCCTTGCGTCCCGCACGGCCTGTTCGGCCAGAACGGTGCAACATGGTTTCGTGGTTGTTCGGAAGCTCTGCGTGAACCACCAGATCAAGACCCGGAAGGTCGATCCCGCGCGCAGCAACATCGGTCGCGACGCAAACGCGAGCACGTCCGTCGCGCATGGCTTGCAAGGCGTGAGTACGTTCAGCCTGTGACAATTCACCAGACAAGGCCACAACAGGGAAGCCACGGTTAGATAGGCGGGTCGTGACGCGGTTTACCATCGCGCGTGTGTTACAAAACACGATCGCGTTTGGCGCATCATAGAAACGCAAGATGTTGATGATGGCGTTTTCGCCATCATGGTTGGCAACAGACATCGCGTTATATTCAATGTCAGCGTGTTGTTTCTCTGCCGATTTAGTTTCGACACGAACCGCATCACGCTGATAGCTCTTGGCCAGCGTTGCAATGGCTTTTGGAACTGTCGCGGAGAACATCAAAGTCCGACGATCTTCTGGCGACTCTCCCAAAATAAATTCAAGATCTTCGCGGAAACCGAGATCCAGCATCTCATCCGCTTCGTCCATGACAACGCCGCGGAGTTGGGAAAGATCAATGCTTTTGCGCATGATGTGATCGCGAAGACGGCCAGGTGTTGCGACAACGATATGCGCACCACGTGCAAGCGTACGACGTTCGTCGCGCATATCCATCCCGCCAACACATGACGCCATAACGACGCCAGCTTCACCGTATAGCCAATCAAGCTCGCGCTTCACTTGCAACGCCAATTCGCGGGTCGGGGCAATGACCAAAGCCAAAGGAGATCCAGCACGATCAAAGGCTTCTGCGTCGCCAAGCAACGTGTCGCCAAGCGCAAGGCCGAAACCTACCGTCTTACCGGAACCAGTTTGGGCCGAAACCAACAGATCGGATTCACCAAGTTTGGGATCCATACATGCGGTTTGAACGGGTGTTAGGGTTTCATATCCACGTTTGGATAGAGCATCGGCTAGTGCTTGTTTCACGGGCGTCATCTTTTCTTGTAGTTGCGCGGGCAAATCACACCGCAAGCGGCGCGTCTAGGACGTTTAAACCCTTTTGTATAGGGGGTATATTGTCATAGCAGGTATCACAAAACGCGAGGGGGTCCTAGAAAAACCCACATCAAACAATTGGGCCGTCAATAAAAATACAGCCCGAAACGGATCATCGCTTTTTAACGAACTCGGCCAGGATAACAATGCGTTGCCCCTCAACGCGGCCCTCGATGTGACCGGCGTTATCGGCAACCAGTGAAATGCGGTGAACGGCGGTGCCGCGCTTGGCGGTGAAGCCAGCCCCCTTAACCGGTAAATCTTTTATTAAAACAATGGTATCGCCGGCAATAAGGGGGACACCGTTGCTATCTTTGTGGCCCAAATCGGGGGCAACGTTTTCGGCCCATGCGCGGGTTTCGTCGTCCAGATACAGTTGATCGGACAGATCACGGGCCCAGCCTTCGTCAGACAATTTGGTTAACGTCCGCGCTGCCAAAACCTGAACTTCAGGAACTTCTGACCACATGGTTATTGCTAACCCACGAAAATGATTGAGATTTGGCGCAGACAGCTGGGTAACACATTCTTCACAAATCTGAACAGAGGAGCCAAAGGGACCACCCTCAACTGGGGTATTGATCAGAGAGTCAGTTGCAGCGGCGCAGAGTGGGCAAGTCATGGCAAATCCTTCAGCAGTTCACGGGGGCCATACGCCAAGAATCGGGGCAATGACAGGATATTAAACGCAGCGCACGGTGGGTTAAGCACGCATTGGGCGGGGAAAATTAGGATCAAACTGTACACGACAGCGGGCAAACTGTGCAGTTACACGCCCCCCAAAACAGCCGAATTTGGCGGGTTTGGGGGTAACTGCACAGAACGGGCGCAATCGTACAGTTTGAAACCGACCAGAACAGGAGCACAGCATGATGCCGCAAATTCGTGGAATGTCTTTTACAACTTTTTTGCAACCACGCCACACAGGAGATAAATTACGTCTTTAGCCAACAGGCGCATTTGTGAATCATGAAGCACGGCGTTCCCGTCGCCTCTGTCATTTCGATGCGGCACGAGGACGTTTTAACATGCATCCACGGACGCAATATGGGTGAGATGATGGCGCAGATGGACGTGGATCAGGACCGGATCAATGAGGCGATCACCACCTCAAAGGACTATCTGAAATACGAGGTGGTGGGACAGAAATAGACCTGTTCGGTTTTTGGGTTGGATGTTGGGGGACGGAAGTTGGGTTAATATTCGGGGTTGGGGGATGAGTGGCAGTGAGCAGACTGAAAAGAGTTAGGCGTGACACATACGTAATAAATGCCTCTATAAATAGATTAAATAGAACCAAACTAAACCTAAGGTTACTACAAAG
>JABGTH010000211.1 GCA_018647275.1 Paracoccaceae bacterium | reverse complement strand
ATGATCACGCCGCCGGTTGGTTTGAACCTATTCGTGACCTCTGGGGTTGCAGGCATGCCAATGATGAGCGTTGTACGTGCTGCGCTGCCGTTCTTGGGCGTTATGTTCATTTTCTTGATCATGGTGACATACATCCCTGCAATTTCGACGTGGTTGCCGACCCTCATGATGGGTCCCGAAATCATAACGAAGTAACGAAAACGGCCCATCCCTTTGCTGGGGTGGGCCGCTCTGTCACGCTATAATCTGTGATTAAGAAGCGCTAAGCGCGTCGACGATGGGCGAAAAATCAGCAGCCTTAAGGCTCGCGCCGCCAACCAGCGCACCATCCACATTTTCAGCGGTAAAGATTTCTGTAGCGTTACTGGCTTTGACCGAACCACCATAGAGCAGTGAAATGCCACTGTCGATTTCTGTGCCAAAGCGTGATTCCAACTTTGCGCGAATAAAGTCATGTACTTCAATGATTTGCGCAAGAGTAGGGACCTTGCCCGTCCCAATGGCCCAGATCGGTTCATAGGCAATGACAAGCGTGTCCGCCGTCGCGCCCTCTGGTACAGAGGCGGCTAATTGTGCGCCGATAACATCAAGCGTTTTACCCGTTTCACGATCGCTGAGGCTTTCACCTATGCACAAGATTGCAATCAAACCAGAATCGCGCGCTGCAATCGCTTTAGCGCATACATCCTTATCTGTTTCGCCGTAGGTTTCACGCCGTTCAGAGTGGCCAACGATAACGTATTTTGCCCCCGTATCTTTGACCATAGGGGCTGAAATATCGCCAGTATGCGCGCCAGATTGTGCTGTGTGGCAATCCTGTGCACCAATATCGATGGATGAGCTATAGGTCATCTCGACAGCTGGAAACAGCAATGCGGAAGGCGGGCAAATCACAACCGCGCATTCCCGGTTGCCTTGGCTTTTGACTAGTTCGTTCAGCTGTTCCAGTGAATGAGACACCCCATTCATTTTCCAATTGCCTGCTGCTATTTTCGTGCGCATTTGATGCATCCCTATTTGATCTTTTTCTAAATTAGCATTTGGGTTAAGTGGGGGCAACGCGAGGGTTTCGCGAAGTTTAAGAACAAGGCCATCCTATGATCCCTAGATTAGACGCCGCATTGATCCGTAAAGGTGATCCAGAAACACTTGCCGCTTTGAAAGAAGCCGCAACAGGGGTTGGGTTTGCGACTATATACAACACAGCACTGACGGCTGAACGAGTGACTGAAGTGATTGAAACCTATCGCAATTTTTTCAAACGACCAGAGGCGCAAAAGCGTGAAATCGATATGTCCGTTACGGGCAGCAGTCGTGGCTGGGGTGCTGCAGGGTCAGAGCAAGTCGATCCAGATGCGAACCCGGATTATAAGCAATATTTCGATAGTGGTGTGGAATTGGCAAAGGGTGATAAACAGGCAGAAATGCCGGTGTATGGATTGAACCAATGGCCGTCTGACGACCCTGAGTTTAAGAAAATCATCCTTGGCTATTATGATGACGCTATCTATGTGGCGATGGGCGTTTTGCGCGGCATTGCGAACGCGATTGATATGCCAGACGATTACTTTGACAAAGCGTTTCGAACACCGATGGCGTTGCTACGCGGAAATTTTTACCCAGAGCGTCCAAAGGAGGCGACGGATATGGATTTCGGGATCGCGACACACACCGACTATGGTTGTTTGACCTTGTTGGCGACGGATGGATCACTTGGTTTAGAGGTGCGTAAACGGGGTGGGGGCTGGATACCAGTTTCTGCGCAACCCGGTGAATTTGTTGTTAATTTCGGAGAAATGTTAGGGTTCTGGACCAGTGGTATTGTCCAAGCTACGCCGCACCGTGTTGTCGGTGGCGACGCCGAGCGTATATCTGTTCCGCTGTTCTTTAACCCGTCCCATGACACCAATGTTGCACCACCTGAAAGTGGTGAAGTTGTGCGTGCTGGGAAACATCTTGAACGCCGCTTTAACGAGACGTATCTGCACCTGCAAAAAACCTAAGGGTCCTTTGAACAATCCGCTTACATTTCAGCGAATTTGATGGATTCACCACAGCCACAGGCTTCGGTTACATTAGGATTTCGAAACTTAAAGCCAGACTCTAACAGACTGGTTTCATAATCAATTTCCGTTCCAAATAGGAACATTTGCGCCATTGGCGCAATCAAAACACGAGCGCCACCCTGTTCGACAACTTCGTCGTTCGGGTCCTGTTCTGCTACGTAATCCATCGTGTATTCCATGCCCGCACAGCCGCCTTTTTTTACGCCTATACGCAAGCCTTGATGCCCGCCAGCGGCCATCAGTTTTGCTATCTGAACAGCCGCTTTTTCAGAAATAGAAACGGCCTGTTTGCCTGGAATTGAAAACATGACAAGAGCTCCTTTGTCCCTAATCTAAGGACGATGGTGGGCTGGCTCAACCCTTGTGCAAAATAGCCTGTTCACAAAGTTGGTATCGTGTAGGTACGAAGTAGGTGCACCAAAATCGTTAATTACATGAAACCCAGTTCAAGACGGGCTTCGTCAGACATCATGTCCATGCCCCAAGGGGGTTCCCAAACAAGGGCCACATCCACAGTTTTGACGCCGGGGATCGGTTCAACCGCATCCGCAACCCAGCCCGGCATTTCGCCAGCTACAGGGCAGCCCGGTGCCGTGAGGGACATCTTGATGTTCACTTCGCTCTCGGCGTTGATGTCGATCGTATAAATCAAACCAAGCTCGTAAATGTTCACCGGAATTTCGGGGTCATAAACCGATTGGCAAGCTGCAACCACGGCTTCGTACAAAGGGTGATCAGTGGATGATGGCGCGATCAGTGGTGCGCCTTCTAGCATGTCTTTAGACTGGTCCATATTGGCTCCGGTGTGTTCCTGACCGTTTGTATAGGGTTTAGGTGTCGGGGCGTCCAGTGGGGCACTGGCTGAAAGTTGTTTCTTTATTAGGCTCACTTAGATGTTATAATATTCTATATTCATTTGACGGCTGCGATATGGGTTCGTATCAATATTTTGTAAAAATTTCACAAGCTTAACGGGAATTTTCGTTTTGTGCAGATAAGGATGACCAGCATGGCTGATAAGAATGATTACCATGTAGGAGAACGCGCAAGCGAAATGCCACAGCCAACACAGTATGAGCCAAGCCCGTTTAAAAAAGGCCGCCCACCAGAACCGTTGCAGTTTGAGGTTAACCTGACCGCACAGGCCCATGACCGCCAAAAGAAATCTGGCATGGTGCAGGTGAACATTCCGGGCTTCTCGCCGCTAAAATTATATTGCGATGAGCAAACACCGGTTGGTGATGATACTGCTCCGCCCCCGTTGGCGTATTTCTGTGCCGGCATTGGTTTTTGCCTGATGACCCACCTGACGGACATCTATACAGCGCGCGGGATCAAGATTAAGTCGATGAACCTAGAGCAAAAGCTGCGGTTCCAAACGAACCTTAGCAACATGCGCGACTTGGGTCATACGACAGAGGGCGAGACATTGGGCATTGAAACGCATGTTTTGATCGAAAGCGATGAGTCCCAAGAGGTCATTCGTGGATTGATGGAAGAGGCCGAAAACGCCTGCATGGCACACCACGCCTTGCGCAACCCGATCCCGTGGTCTTCGCGTCTGATACACAACGGTGAAGAGCTTTTGAACAACAACGGCTGATGAGAATGTAGGGCGGGGTTTACTCCACCCGGTATAATATTTAAGAAGTTTACTCTTTTCACCCAATACCTAATCGTAGATTAGGTAGCGTCCGCACCCTCCCCCACGGGGAGGGTGCGGTTATTTTTTGTAAAGATGAAAAAAAAGGCGTCGTGATCGATTGTGACGCGCTTGGAAATGAACAGGCCTTGTTAACCTACTGACTGGTCAATCTTTCAGTAAACCTTGATCCGTTTCAAGCGATCTTGTTGAGGAGGGCAAGGAAGTCACTGCACTGCGCAAGCATTATGCTATCCAGTCTAAATCCAAGATCGTATTCATATTCTTTAAATTCTCAACGCAGTCGGATGTTTTCTGTTCTGAGGTGTTGAAGCTTTACGATTTCTGTACTCAGGTGGGCGTTTTTGTCCATCAAGTCGGATCTGGTGCGCTGATTGCTCATGTAAAGATCATCAAAATGCTCAATAAGACACATAAGTTGCTCTTCAGCGGTTAGCTTTTTGCAGTTTCTTAAAAACGCCGCGAAGCAGAAAGAGTTATTGTATTCAGTTTGATCGGGTTTTTCATTACTGTGGAGCTGTATTATTCTGCTTGGATTGGCTTGATGTTGCCATGGTCTTCGGGAAGTAACTTCAAAAGTGTATCGAGCAATACTAAGCTGACGGCCGCCCATAGTGTAGTTCTGGCGCTTTTTGAGCGTAAATTCGGGTATAGGTTTCCCGTGACAAACTACTGAGATTTTATCCAAAAGTCGCGATCTTTACGTGACGAGATATGGACTGCCGAAAGGCCAGAAAAGGCAAGATAAAAGAATGTAGCTGCGCAAACTGAAGTCGCATTCTATTGGAGAGTAGAGTAATGATTAATCATTTAAATCGTGGGTCACCCTACGTGCGCCTGAGCTTTGGCTTTCGAACACGCGTTTTGGCACCAGCGATAGCCCTGTGAACAGGGCCGGTGGGCAGGGGCCATTATGGCGGCGGGGAACAATGCCACCAACCCCGTCATGATCAGCGTCTCGATGGCAAAGCTGATAAAGATGAAGCCGGAGGCGAGGACCTCTAGCACTGCCAGCGCGATCACAGCAGAGAGCCAGTCTCACCAAATGCCAACCACTGTATCCATTATCGGCGTCCTTTCAGAAGTTTAAACGCATCGCCAAAGGCATCCACGGCAGATGCAGGTACAATCTCGGTTTGTGACCCGTTGCTGGTGCCAAGGGCAGATAGCGCTTCGACTTGTTTCAAAGCCACTTGGTATTGTTTGGCTTAGATCCCGTGTTTTATGATGGCTCTAGTCACGGCCACTGTTGCATAGGCTTTGGCGTCTGCCAGCACTTTGCGCGCTTTGGCGGATTGGTCGGATGCGTATAGTTCAGCGTCGGCGCCTAGTTCCACAGCGCGTTTTGACGCTTTGGCCTCTGTCATCTGTGCACGAAGTGCGCGTTCAGCTGTTTCATCATGGCCGCGCGAGTGGCAGCGTCTAGGTTTACTGCTAGTATCTCGGCGCGTGTTACTTCAATGCCCCAGTGGTCTACGGCCCCCTCAACCAGTTTCTTGACTGTGTTGATCAGGGTTGTCTGGTTGGCTTGAACCTCACCAAGGTCCATTTTGCCGATTTTTGCACGAACCATACCGGCGAAGGTTGCGGAAATCGCACTGCCGACGTCGAGGATACGGTAAACTGCCTTTTCCGGCTCAGTGATGCGGTAACAGACGGATGTGTCGATCTAAGGCAGCACGTTATTGCGGGTAAATGCGCCTTGGGACGCGGTGGGCAACTGGCGCTCTATGATCGAATTTTTGTGGGCGGCACGTTCAAGGATTGGGGTTGATCATATTGATCCCTGGGCCAAGCACCGAATGCAGGCCAAAAGCGTTCGGTGACGTGTTGTTCGTACTGGAATGAAATACGCACGGCCGTGAGTACCAGCGCAACGAAGACGACGGCGGGCGAGATATAGACGTTGTTGCCTTGGATGATGCTTAAGATCAATTCTTCGATTCACATAATGCGCGTCCTTTGATTATGTATTAATATTTTAGGTTGAAATGTGGGAGCTCATGACGCGGATTGCAAGTTTGGGCGAACCGGTTTATCGCCCTTTCAACACCCTGTGAGGCCTCAGTATGACCAAAGTTACATTCGAATTACACGCCACTGATGGCAAGGCCCGTACGGGCCAAATCAACACGCCGCGCGGTGAAATTCGTACACCTGCGTTTATGCCAGTGGGCACGGCTGCGACCGTTAAAGCGATGATGCCTGAAAGCGTCCGATCAACGGGTGCTGATATCTTGCTGGGCAACACCTATCACTTGATGCTGCGCCCGACGGCTGAGCGGATTGAGCATCTTGGTGGCTTGCACAAGTTCATGAATTGGGAACGCCCGATTTTGACGGACAGTGGTGGGTTTCAGGTGATGAGTTTGGCAGGCCTTCGCAAACTGACCGAGCAGGGCGTAACTTTCAAATCCCACGTGGATGGGTCCAGCCACGAGATCACGCCAGAGCGATCTATGGAAATTCAGCGCATGCTGGGATCAGACATCGTGATGTGCTTCGACGAATGTCCGGCGCTTCCTGCTGATCGCAAACGTATTGCGGAAAGTATGCGCATGTCTATGCGTTGGGCTGATCGGTCCAAGGTTGCCTTTGGCGATCGTCCGGGGCACGCGCTGTTTGGTATTATGCAGGGCGGTCTGGAAAAGGATTTTCGCGAGGAAAGTGCAGATGCACTGACTGATATTGGTTTTGATGGGTATGCCGTCGGTGGATTGGCTGTGGGCGAGGGGCAGCAAGCAATGTTTGATTGTCTAGATTATGCGCCTGATATGCTGCCAACAGACAAGCCGCGGTATTTGATGGGCGTGGGTAAACCTGACGACATCGTCGGCGCAGTCGCGCGTGGCATCGATATGATGGATTGCGTGCTGCCTTCACGCTCTGGTCGTACGGGGCAGGTGTTTACCCGTCACGGCGTTGTGAACATTAAAAATGCACGTCACGCAGATGATCCGCGCCCACTTGATGAGAACTGCAGCTGTCCTGCATGTTCTAATTATAGTCGCGCTTATTTGAACCACGTGTTTCGCAGCAATGAAATGATTTCGGGCATGTTGCTGACATGGCATAACTTGCAATATTTTCAGGATATTATGCAAGGAATGCGGGATGCTATTGGGGCTGGTGTCTTTGGAGCATGGCAAAAAGATTTTCATGACGGGCGTGCACAAGGCGACATCGAACCCCTATAAAACCTCAGGAAAATGCCAACAAGTTTGCTGATCCCATCGCGCCTCACTGAGGATCACGTCACTTTTGCCCTTGAAACAGGCATATAAGACCTACACTTAGTACAGTCGAAACAGGAGACGGCCACTGGTTGCCTAGATTAGGGACCGCGCCGCCTTGCCAGATTAAGGAATTGAGCATGCAAGAGCCACTTAACGCATCCTACCCCGTATTGCCTTTGCGCGATATTGTTGTGTTTCCACACATGATTGTGCCGCTTTTTGTGGGTCGCGAAAAATCAGTACGCGCCCTTGAAGAGGTTATGGCCGACGATAAGCAAATCTTGCTGTCCAGCCAAACTGATCCCTCTGAAGATGATCCGCAGAGCGGTGGTATCTTTAAAACGGGTGTTTTGGCCAATGTCTTGCAGTTGCTGAAGTTGCCAGACGGCACGGTTAAAGTGCTGGTCGAGGGCCACGCCCGCGTGGAAATCACAGAATACTTAGACAATGACGACTTCTTTGAAGCCCGCGCAGAGTATCTGACTGAGATGCCCGGTGATGTGGCCACAACTGAGGCGCTATTGCGTACGGTTGAAGACGAGTTTGAGCGCTATTCAAAAGTTAAAAAGAATATCCCTGAAGAGGCGTTGGCCGCCGTTGGTGAATCTGACGAGCCGTCAAAACTGGCTGATTTGGTCGCGGGTCACCTAGGGATCGAAGTTGAGCAGAAACAAGACTTGCTTGAGACACTCAGTATTTCTGAACGACTCGAGAAGGTCTATGGCCTGATGCAAGGCGAGATGTCTGTTCTGCAGGTTGAGAAGAAGATCAAAACCCGCGTAAAAACACAGATGGAACGCACGCAGCGTGAGTATTATCTGAACGAACAGATGAAAGCGATCCAGCAAGAGTTGGGTGACGGCGAAGACGGCAAGAACGAGATGGACGAGCTGAACGAGAAGATCAGCGCAACCAAGCTTAGCAAAGAGGCCCGTGAAAAGGTCGAATCTGAAGTTAAGAAGCTTAAGAATATGTCGCCTATGTCTGCTGAAGCCACTGTTGTCCGCAACTATCTAGATTGGATGCTGGGAGTTCCGTGGGGTGTCAAATCCCGCGTGAAGAAGGACTTAGTTCGCGCGCAGAAAATCTTGGACGATGATCACTATGGTCTGGAAAAGATCAAAGAACGCATCGTTGAGTATTTGGCTGTGCAGCAACGCTCTTCCAAGATGAAGGGCCCGATCATGTGTTTGGTTGGTCCTCCCGGTGTTGGTAAGACATCGCTTGGTAAATCTGTGGCTAAAGCCACGGGTCGTGAGTTTATTCGTATCTCTCTTGGTGGTGTGCGCGACGAAAGCGAGATTCGTGGTCACCGCCGTACCTATATCGGCTCTATGCCCGGTAAGATCATCCAGGCTTTGAAAAAGGCAAAGACCAGCAATCCGCTGATCTTGTTGGATGAAATCGACAAAATGGGCCAAGATTTCCGCGGCGACCCTGCATCTGCAATGTTGGAAGTTTTGGATCCGGAACAGAACTCTACCTTTGTGGATCATTATCTAGAGGTTGAATATGACCTATCTGATGTGATGTTCCTAACCACATCCAACAGCTACAATATGCCTGGTCCATTGATGGACCGCATGGAGATCATTCCGTTGGCAGGTTACACAGAGGACGAAAAACACGAGATCGCCAAGCAGCACTTGTTGCCAAAGCAGACCAACAACCACGGCCTGAAAAAAGGTGAGTATGAGCTGACTGATGACGGATTAACCGACATCATCCGCTATTACACCCGTGAAGCTGGGGTTCGTAATCTTGAGCGTGAGATTGGTAAAACGGCACGTAAGTCGTTGACCAAGATTATCAAAAAGGAAGAAACCAGCGTCGTTGTTTCTGCTGCGAACATGAACGATTTCTTGGGTGTCAAGAAATACCGCTATGGATTGGCTGAACAGCACGACCAAGTTGGCGTGGTAACTGGTTTGGCATGGACATCCGTTGGTGGTGATCTGTTGCAGATTGAGGCGTTGAAATTGCCTGGTAAAGGGCGGATGAAAACGACTGGTAAGCTTGGTGATGTGATGAAGGAGTCGATTGAAGCAGCGTCATCCTATGTGCGTTCGATCAGCCCTAAGATTGGGGTTAAGCCAACTAAGTTTGATAAGCTTGATATCCACGTTCACGTCCCAGATGGCGCGACGCCCAAAGATGGTCCATCTGCTGGCTTGGCGATGGTGACATCGATTGTGTCTGTGTTGACAGGTATTCCTGTGCGCAAAGATATCGCCATGACAGGTGAGGTTTCCTTGCGTGGCAACGCGATGCCTATTGGTGGCTTGAAAGAGAAGTTGTTGGCCGCGCTGCGCGGTGGGATCAAAACAGTTCTTATTCCCGAAGAGAATGGGAAAGACTTGGCCGAGATTCCAGACAATGTGAAAGAGGGATTGAAGATCATTCCTGTGACGCATGTATCTGAAGTTTTGAAATACGCGTTGTTGTCGGAACCTGAATCCATCCACTGGGATGAAGCAGCAGAAGAGGCGGCGGCGTCCGCAGCGGCTGCTGTCACTGTGCCAAGTGCTACTGCGCACTAAGGGCTAGATGATAATAAAAGGGCGGCTCATGTAATGAGCCGCTTTTTTTGCATCTGCCGCTAAGTATTATGATTTGTTACCTAACTTTTGTCATTTCTAGCTTAAGTCAAAAAACACCAGTAGTATTCTGGCAAACAACAGATCAAGAGAATGCGGTACAAGCTGCAGTTGAAGCACCGATTGCAACATCTGCATCGCCAGTTGTGGTCGACGGCCCACAGCTCGTTGTGAGCCTTCCGGTAATGCGCAAAAAAAATTGATCGACCTAGTTTTTGAACGTTTTGGCTTGAATAAAAAAATGCCAAGCCGATTGCGCGAATCGCCTTTGGTGATCTTGGGTAAGGCTGTGGTTGTAGCACGTGAATTGAGCCGACAGCAATTTGGCAAGGTCAAAGTATGTCGTGAACAGCTGATGGGAAATGGTCGTGTTTTGGTGACAAAAGTTCGTCAGTCTATGGGATCAGAAGGGTCGGACAGCGCGGACAACGACTCCGATGATGCGGCTGACATGCCGGAAGCTGCTGAATCGGCAATTCCAATTCAAATGAATTAAGCCGCTACTGCTCGCCGGGGCTGTTTTCTTTTTTTGGCTTACGTGCTTTGAATGAGCGCGCGCGAAAAGGAGCCCACAGATGTACCCAGAAATTTATGTATTGCGACATGGCGAAACGTTTTGGAACTCTGAGGGTCGGATGCAGGGTGGTCTTAATTCACCATTAACACCGCTTGGGAAAGAGCAAGCTGAACGTCAGGCTGCGATTCTGTCCCAGATTGATTTGAGTGGATTCGTGATTATGTGCAGCCCACAGGGCAGGGCATTCGAAACGGCGGCGATTGCTTTGGCCCGTCAGGTCGATAATATTCATACTGATCCGCGTCTACGAGAGATTGAAGTGGGTGAATGGAAGGGGCGTTTGCGGTCTGAGCTCGCGTCCCCAGATGAATTTGAAGAAACCCCTGATGGCGCATTAGAGCTGTATGAGCGGGCTCCGGGCGGTGAGGGGT
>JABGTH010000033.1 GCA_018647275.1 Paracoccaceae bacterium | reverse complement strand
TTTCCCAAGCTTTGTGGAAGGGTCGCGCGGAAAAAGAAGAGACGGCGAACCGTGAAGTTGCTGAAAAAATTATCGATTTTCTGGAAATCCAAGCGATCCGAAAGACGCCAGTTGCGCGGTTGCCTTATGGCTTGAAGAAGCGTGTAGAGTTAGCCCGTGCACTGGCTGCAGAGCCATCATTGCTGCTTTTGGATGAACCGATGGCAGGGATGAACGTCGAGGAAAAAGAGGACATGAGCCGCTTTATCCTATCAATGAACGACGAGTTCGGCACCACGATCGCCCTGATCGAACACGACATGGGCGTGGTCATGGACCTGTCAGATCGCGTTGTTGTTATGGACTATGGCAAGAAAATTGGAGACGGGACACCAGATGAGGGGCGCAACAACCAAACTGTGATTGATGCGTATTTGGGTGTGGCTCATGATGAATGATTTAGTCCAAAAACCACGTCGGTATAACGTCGGTATCGTGTCGGTATTGCGTCGGTGCGCCAATGGCGTGTCCCTAAATGTCAAAATGAGAGGGGCGCGATATGCCTACTGATCTTTTATACGGGGCTGAAGTTGTCCTGAACGGTTTGATGGCTGGTGTTCTTTATGCGCTCGTCGCGTTGGGATTTGTTTTGATCTACAAAGCCTCCGGCATTTTCAACTACGCTCAAGGCGTCATGGCGCTGTTTGCCGCGCTGACCCTTGTTGGGATCATGGAAGGTCAAGTGCCGTTTTCGCATCTTATTAACGCAGCCTTTGGCACTAAAATTCACCACTTTGGTTGGCATGTTCCTGCCTTTGCGGCGATCCTACTCACTTTGGGAGTGATGGTGGGGTTTGCCTACCTTGTTCAGCGCTTTGTGTTCCGTCATTTGGTTGGCCAAGAACCAATTATCTTGTTCATGGCAACCATTGGATTAGCCTACTTCCTTGAGGGTGTTGGCGATTTGATGTGGGGGTCCGAGATCAAGAAGATGGCTGTTGGCCTGCCGCAAGGTGGTAGCTTTTGGGTTGAAGAGAACACCCAGTGGCTGGGCTTTGGCAACGAGGATTTTTATGGCTTCTTTATCGACAAGCTAGACATGGTTGCGACTGTGATTGCTGTAGTTCTAGTTTTGGCGTTGGTCGCTTTCAGCCAGTACACCAAACAAGGCCGTGCGATGCGTGCGGTGGCCGATGATCACCAAGCAGCCCTTTCGGTTGGTGTGTCGCTGAATTTCATCTGGATCTTAGTGTGGTCACTGGCGGGCTTTGTCGCCTTGGTTGCGGGTATCATGTGGGGCGCTAAATCTGGTGTTCAGTTTTCCCTATCTTTGATCGCGTTGAAGGCATTGCCGGTTTTGATGCTGGGTGGATTCACGTCGATCCCTGGTGCGATTGTTGGCGGCTTGATCATCGGTGTGGGCGAGAAATTGTTTGAGTTCTCGTTTGGCCCGATGCTGGGCGGCGCGACAGAAAACTGGTTTGCATATGTGCTTGCGTTGGTTTTCTTGGTGTTCCGTCCCCAAGGTCTGTTTGGGGAGAAAATCATTGAACGTGTGTGATCAATCCAGCGCTGGAAGCAGCTTGACCGTGGATGCGGCAAGCACGGTTATGCTTAGTGTTGACGCAATGGCGATGTTGCCTGTGATGGCCGAGGTTGCCGTGGCGCATACCATGGCAGTGACCAACCACAACAACAACGTATCTCACAAGGTATCTGACCTTGGTGCGGATCGTTCAACCACTGTGAAATCAGTTTTCAATGTGTCTGGAACGCTGTCCAAGGCTGCGGATTTCTGTTTGGCAAACTCAGCTTGGGACAAAGCGCCACTAACGCGTTCGGCCTCAAGCAGCGGCAAATCGTTGAATATTATCGATATGGATCCCACTCCGTTTTCTCACGGAATGTGTCGCATCGGAAATAGTGCAGAATGTGGCAAAGCGCTGAAAAGTGAATTGCTGGTTAACACCGCGTTGAAAATTAATGAAAACGGATCGCGTGTCGCGGTTTGGGGAGCACACTAATGTTTTATCGTGAAGCTGGCGATTTCAGCACATCTTATCCCGAAGACAGCCAAACTTTTCCGA
>JABGTH010000034.1 GCA_018647275.1 Paracoccaceae bacterium | reverse complement strand
TTCGGTTCCGAGACATATGACGCAGTTCAAAACGGTTGGGCGATCCCAACGGCGACAGACATCGCGTTCTCATACCTAGTTGGCCGTATCGTCTTTGGTGCGGGTCACCCTGCGGTGCGCTTCTTGCTCTTGCTCGCCATCGCAGATGATGCAGCTGGACTAATCATCCTCGCAATCTTCTACCCGTCAGGTGAGTTGGCTCCAGAATGGTTATTTCTTTCTTTGGGTGCAGCTGTCGCAGTTTATGTTCTCTTCAACTGGTTGCCACGCGTCATGGATCGCGGCAACGAGTTGCGCCCATTTTCGTCATTCGTTCGCAAAAAGCTACATTTCTTCCCGTACCTGCTCGCAGGTTGCGCAAGCTGGTATGGCTTCATGGTATCTGGCCTACACCCAGCTTTGGGCCTGTTGCCGATTGTCGCAACAATCCCGCATGCTGACCGCGCATTTGGTATTTTCAGTGATGCAGAAAAGTATCTGACCGACCTGTTGAACCAAATCGAACACGCACTTAAAACACCGGTTGAAATCATCCTGTTCTTCTTCGGCCTGTTGAACGCTGGCGTTCAACTTAGCGCTATGGGAGACGCCACATGGTTGGTCCTTGCTGGCCTGATCATCGGTAAACCACTTGGCATTCTCACCTTCGGTTGGTTCGCGGCAGTTCCACTTCGCTTGGGTATGCCAGAAGGTATGCGTATCATCGATCTTGTCGTAATTGGGTGTGTCGCTGCGATCGGCTTTACCGTTTCGCTGTTCATCGCAACGGTCGCATTTGAAGGTGGACCTGTCCAAGACGCCGCCAAAATGGGTGCATTGTTTAGCTTTGCTGCCGCAATAATCAGTATCATTGCTGGTAAAGTCTGCCGTGTTCAAAAACAAAACGGCTGATCTCACAGTAAATAATTACATAAACCAGCGCCTCGGCGCTGGTTTTTTTGTTTCACGCATGAACTTTTGTGTGAAAAACTACCCCAATAATGTACATCTGTTTCCAAAATTTACATAAGGTGATCAAGTTCTGTGGCTATCACTTAGCCAACATCAATCCTACGTGAACAGGTGACATCTTAACATGAAACACATCAAAATCGCCGATCTAACAATCGGGAACGATTGCCCGCTCACGATCATTACTGGCCCCTGCCAATTGGAAAGTGCAGATCACCATCCGATGGGCCAAACATGGTCTACCTTGACCAGATGCCTGAATTGATCGACACCCTTATGCAAGTCGATGCAATCGCCAAAGCGGGCCCACTGGCACTTTAAGTATTTTTTGAAAAAACTCCCGTTACAAAACTAGCTTTGAAAGTATCCCAAAACACTTGGGAAGTCTTACGCGATGCAATGATTACGCCAACTTGTTTTCGCAAATATTATGCACGCTGAAAATATCCTGATGCGGTCAACCTGCTAAGTATAAGCACTTGGCCTTAGCACGCAGATGCATATGCGCGGGATCGAACCTGTTATCGCAGTTGGCAACGATTACCGCGATAACTTATTATCGATCAAAAATGCTTTGATGCTTGGGTTGATACACGTGGGTATTCACGTCAAAGACATCAGCTCCGCATTGTCACCAATGGCCACATTGCACACCGTCAGCATCAAAACTTGGCGCGCCATATCCGCATTGCCCACTTCGATTCCGCCCGCTTATACGACCAATAATTTTCATGCCACTCATCCTCATATTCGTTTCTACAACCCAAGGCCTCAGAACCAATCACTTCAATTCCAGAACCCTTCCCCTCTGCCCAGCCATCCACTATAGGCATCCTCATGAGCACAAACCCGCCAAACATTCGCCCCGACCTCGCCCCCAAACTCCAAGTTCGTGAACCTGTGCGTTCCGGCCAGCCCACCATCGGCATGGTATCCCTTGGTTGCCCCAAGGCATTGGTCGACAGCGAACGCATCCTGACCCGCCTGCGCGCCGAAGGTTATGGAGTCTCTCCTGATTATGCAGGGGCCGATGCGGTGATTGTAAACACCTGTGGTTTCCTTGATAGCGCCAAGGCCGAAAGCCTAGATGCCATCGGTGAGGCACTGAATGCAAACGGCAAGGTCATCGTGACAGGTTGCTTGGGCGCGGAACCTGACTACATCCGCGAACACCACCCAAAGATCCTCGCGGTCACTGGCCCACACCAATACGAACAGGTGTTGGATGCTGTGCACAAAGCCGTGCCGCCATCACCCGATCCCTTTATTGATCTGTTGCCAGCATCAGGCGTGTCACTAACCCCGCGCCACTTTAGTTATTTGAAAATCTCTGAGGGCTGCAATCACAAGTGCAAGTTCTGCATCATCCCAGACATGCGCGGCCGCCTTGCATCCCGCCCTGCCCACGCAGTCATGCGAGAAGCGGAAAAGCTGGTTGAAGCCGGCGTTAAAGAACTGCTGGTCATTTCCCAAGATACCTCGGCCTACGGCGTTGATATCAAGCACGCCGAAGATCGCAGCCACCGTGCCCACATTACTGACTTGGCGCGCGATCTTGGATCACTCGGGGCATGGATACGTTTGCACTATGTCTACCCATACCCGCATGTGCGCCAGATGATCCCATTGATGGCAGACCCATCAAACGGCGTCTTGCCCTACCTTGATATTCCGTTCCAGCACGCACACCCAGACGTATTGAAACGCATGGCACGCCCTGCGGCCGCATCGAAAACACTGGATGAAATCGCTGCATGGCGCGACATTTGTCCGGACATCACGCTGCGCTCTACTTTTATTGTGGGGTATCCGGGCGAAACCGAATCCGAATTCCAAACCTTGCTGGATTGGATGGACGAAGCGCAGCTCGATCGCGTTGGATGCTTTCAGTATGAAAACGTTGAGGGCGCACGTTCAAACGCCCTGCCTGACCACGTGGATGAAGAGATCAAACAAGATCGTTGGAACAGATTCATGGAAAAAGCTCAGGCCATTTCCGAGGCCAAGCTTCAAGCCAAAGTTGGCCGCCGCATTGATGTGATCATTGATGAAATCGATGAAGACGCCGCCACCTGCCGCACAAAGTCAGACGCGCCAGAAATTGACGGCAACCTGTTCATCGATGAAGATTTTGAGAAACTGAAGGTCGGCGACATCGTAACCGTTGAGGTCGATGAAGCGGGCGAATACGATCTCTGGGGTAAACTGGTTTAACCGCAAAAATCTAACAAAACCTGTGCGGCACGTATTTTTAAGTGCCGCGCAGTATTAATTAATCTTCCAGCAAAAATATGATTGTCATCACAACTCGGTATTCGCTGATTTTGCCATCTGTCACGATAACTTTTTGATCCGCAATGCACGCGCCACTGATGCCCTTAGGTGTCTTGGATGCGCGCATAATACCGCTTTCCAATGCATCGTCATATGACTTGGTTGCGGATGCGATGACTTCAGTAACTTTTGCGATGCTCGTAGTATTTTCCTTTGATTTAAAAATTGGTTTGGGAAAATCAGGTGCCGACCCATTGATTGTACGTGTGGTGCCCGAAGTGATTGCTGTCTCAACTGTGGCAATCATAACCGGCAAAGTTGACCACCATTAAGGGGAAATCAGGGCCATTCCACCCCCTAATGGATAACTGTCATGACTACAGTATAGCCTGCCTAAACAAGTAGTGGTTCAGCTTGAAAGTCCGGTTTGAGCCCGTACTCACCAAAATTCTGCCTTGCAGCTAATGGTGGCCTCGCGCTACAATCCGTTATTATGGAAAACACCGACGCAATACTATCGTTACTGCCAAATCGCTTGAAGGATGCACGCCGCGCCAAGGGGCTATCTCTTGATGCTGTGGCAAAACTATCGGGCGTGTCGCGCAGTATGGTCAGTCAGATTGAGCGTGGGGAATCTTCACCGACGATCTCGACGTTGTGGAATCTGACTAAGGCGCTACAGGTGGATTTTGCGGGGCTTCTTGAAGATGATCAGGACAGCCGCGTTGAAGTTTTACGCAGCGGCGATGTACCTGCGATTGACAATCACGGCACAGGATGTTCGATCCGCATTCTTTCACCACCCGAAGAAGCAGGACGGCATGAGGTCTATGATCTTCGGTTTAACCAAGGCGGTATTCTGGATAGTTTGCCACACGCGCAGGGCGCACGTGAACACCTGACTGTAATCGAAGGACGGCTGACCGTCACCAGTGGTGAAGCGGTTGAACAATTGTCAAACGGTGACACGGCACGTTATGCGGCTGATGTTGTTCATAAGATTAGTGCAGACGGGCCCGCCCGTGCATTCTTGGTCGTGCATGGCGCCTAGGCAAATCCACTTTAACGGATTTTTTGCCAAATTACTACAATTCCAATATTGCGGAAATTAATCCGTCATGTCATCATCCCGAAAACGGAGGACGCTATGACGACTGCATTTCTAGATCACATGACCGAAACGCTGGCACAGATTGATGCCGAAAGGATGACGAAACACGAGCGTCTGATTTCGTCCCCACAAGCAGGACAGATCACCGCTAACGGTAGGTCCATGATCAACCTTTGTGCCAACAATTACCTTGGGTTGGCTGACCACCCCGATCTTATCAAGGCCGCTAAAGAAGCGCTGGACACCAAAGGGTTTGGCATGGCCTCAGTACGGTTTATCTGTGGTACGCAAGACTTGCATCGCGATCTCGAAACACGGTTGGCGAGCTTCTTGGGAAAGGACGATTCCATCCTATTTGCGGCTTGTTTTGACGCCAACGGCGGGTTGTTTGAGCCATTGCTGGGGCCAGAAGACGCGATCATCTCGGATGCATTAAACCATGCGTCCATCATTGACGGCATTCGGTTGTGCAAGGCCAAACGCTACCGCTATGCGAACTCTGACATGTTTGATCTTGAAACGCAGTTGCAAGCAGCAAAAGCGGGCGGCGCACGCTTCATTGTCATCGCCACTGACGGGGTATTTAGCATGGATGGCTACCTTGCCAACCTGCCCAAAATCACAAAATTGGCAGAGGCTTACAACGCTTTGGTCATGGTCGATGATTGCCATTCCACCGGCTTCATGGGACCAAAGGGAAAAGGCACGCCTGCGCATTTTGGTGTCGATGTCGATATTCTGACTGGCACGTTGGGCAAGGCGCTTGGTGGTGCAATCGGCGGCTATATTGCTGGGCCACAACCCATCATTGACCTGCTCCGCCAGCGTGCGCGTCCCTATCTGTTCTCAAATTCTCTGCCTCCCTCCATCGTGGCCGCTGGGATCGAAGCCATTCAGCTGGTCGAGGAAGGCGGTGCCCTGCGTGCGCAACTGTTTGCAAATGCAGCCTACTGGCGTACGGGATTGACCCGTTTGGGCTTTGACCTGCTGCCCGGCGAACATCCAATCATTCCCGTCATGTTGGGGGAGGCGCATTTGGCGCAAGACATGGCCGCACGTCTGTTTGATGAAGGTGTTTATGTCAGTGGCTTCTTCTTCCCCGTTGTTCCGCGCGGCCAAGCCCGCATTCGCACGCAGATGAACGCCTCCCTAACGAAAGACGATCTGGACCGCGCGCTGACTGCGTTCGAGATAGCTGGGAAAGCTGTTGGCGTTTTGAAATGAGCAATGAAATGAAAGCATTAATTAAGGCTCACGCCCGTGAAGGCCTATGGTTACAAACCGCTCCCGTGCCAGATATCGGCCCTGACGATGTGCTGATCCGCATCAACAAGACGGGCATTTGTGGCACAGACATCCATATCTTAAACTGGGATGACTGGGCCAAGAAGACCGTTCCAGTTCCATTGATTACAGGGCATGAGTTCGCGGGAGAAATCGTTGAGCTCGGGCGTAATGTTGAAGGATTAAACCTGGGGCAAAGGTGTAGTGGTGAGGGTCATTTGATTGGCAAACAATCGCGCCAAAGTCGTGCCGGAAAATTCCATCTTGACCCAGAAACACGGGG
>JABGTH010000035.1 GCA_018647275.1 Paracoccaceae bacterium | reverse complement strand
GATTGGAAAAACTATGAAGGCGGGGAGGTCGACGGCGGAGTGTGGACGCCAGAGCGGGCGCACGGGATTTTCAAAGAGATCATCGCTAACTTTGAAGAACCTCCGATGGAGCCAGCCATTCGCGAAGAATTAGCTGCCTTTGTCGCGCGGCGCAAAGAAGAGGGCGGTGCGCCGACCGATTTCTAAACCAGTGGCTTATATTAATTAAGATTTTCTGCGTCTCACTGGTTTTGGGCGGATTTTGAGAAGAGCACGTTGGTCTAGTGATCGTGAGTTTCAACTTTGTTCAGTTAAGATGGAACAAAGTGTCTGTGAGCTATAAACCACCATAAAAACATTGGCTGGCATTGCGGGTACGATCGGTGGCCTTAATATGTTGCAGATGAAAATAGGACATAGAAATGTCAATAACCACTTATAGGCAGCGACTATGTCCATGAATTTCTGTGGAAAGTACCATGGCAGCCCGTAGGGGAGTTGAACCCCTCTTTCCTGGTTGAAAACCAGATGTCCTAACCGATAGACGAACGGGCCACTGTGGTGAGGCGTTATTTAGGGAAAGGAGGCGAACTGCGCAAGTGGAAAAAACACAAAATTGTGGTTTTTTTTATTAAGCGGGTGCGGCGTCTTCCAACCTAAGCTGAATCGTCTGGCGTCCACGGAAAGTATTGATGTCTAAACGCCCTGCAAGGTGGAAACGCGCACCACCATGTTGCTCAAGTGTGGGACCCATATGCGTATCATATGCACCAAATGCTATTGCCTCCATGCGCCCACCCTCGGTATCACCAAAGGTCAACTTAAGGTGGTTCTCACCAACCCGTTTGGCAAAGAAAATCTGCATATCTGCAAAGGCATAGCGTGGACCGGGGGCACCTGCGCCAAACGGACCGGCTTGTTCAATTTGCTCTGCCAACTCGACAGTGGCCGCCATTGGCATCATCGCACCGTCTAGGCGCAAATCAGCGGCACCGATCTGTCCGGCACCTTGTTTGTCCAACAGCTCGGAAAGGCGCTCCATGGCTGCCTCAAGCTTGTCTTCAGCCACTGTCAAACCCGCCGCCATTTTGTGGCCACCACCTTTGATCAACAGCCCTTCATTTGCGAGACGCTGAATGGGTGCACCTAGATCGATTCCAGAAACAGAACGCCCTGAACCTTTGCCGATTCCGTCCTCAAAGCCGATGACAATTGAGGGACGGTTTGAATTTTCTTTCAGACGCGAGGCGACAATACCCACCACACCTGGATGCCATCCCTCGCCAAAGGCCCAAACCAATGGGCGATCAAACCCGCGTTCCTCAGCCTGTTTTATCGCTGCAGCTCGAACCGCAGCCTCAATATCACGGCGTTCCGTGTTCAACTGATCAAGGCGTTCGGCCATAGCTGCTGCTTCGTGCTCGGTTTCGCAGGCCAATAAGCGTGCGCCTAGATCCGCTTGGCCAATGCGACCACCTGCATTCACGCGTGGACCTAAAAGAAACCCAAGGTGGTAAGATGACGGGGTCGTATCCATACGTGACACATCGGCAAGAGCTACGATGCCAGGGCGATCACGTCGCGCCATGACGCGCAGGCCTTGGCGTACAAACGCGCGGTTCACACCAATCAATGGGGCAACGTCTGCAACTGTTGCCAGAGCGACTAAATCCAGCAAGGGCATCAAATCAGGGCCTTGCTGGCCTGCTTCGCGCATCTGACGACCAGCTTCGACCAACATCAAGAACACGACACCGGCCGCGCATAGGTGGGCCAACGCCCCGTCTTCATCTTGGCGGTTGGGGTTCACAATGGCGAATGCATCCGGCAGTGTTTCTCCACCCAAGTGGTGATCTAGCACAATGATATCCGCACCAACTGCCGCGGCAATAGGGCCGTGAGACAGCGTACCGCAATCTACGCAAATGATCAGGTCATGGGCGCGGGCAAGGGCAGACATTGCCTCATCATTGGGGCCATAACCTTCATCAATGCGATCGGGGATATATAGGGTGGCTTGCAAACCCAAAGACCGCAGCCACACAATCAATAACGCAGCAGAACTGCCGCCATCAACATCATAATCTGCAAAAATAGCAATGCGTTGACGGGATGAAACGGCTGCCAAAAAGCGCGTCGCTGCTTTTTCCATGTCATGCAAAGATCGCGGATCAGGCAAGAGCTCACGCAACGAGGGGGCAAGAAACGTAGCAGCTGCCTGAGGGGCAACGCCGCGACGGGCTAACACTTGGGCGACAGGGCGGGGCAGGTCAGTCTGCTGGGCAATCGCCTCAGCGGCACGGTCAACTTCGATTGGAGGACCAACCCAACGGCGTCCATTTAGTGAATGCTCAACCCCAAGAAATGACACGAAATCCCCCGTTCATCTTACGAAATAAACTCCCGCCAGAGGCATCCATAGATGCGTCAGGCAAAAGCAGTCATGTTTGGGGGAGTATGCCCTCAAACTTCTTCAATGCGAAGCGCAACGGGGGCAGCGGCCAAGACGCCTGTGCTTTCCATCGCTTCCAAAGCAGCTTCAATGGCTGCGCTGGAAACTTTGTGCGTCACGATGAGAACTGGGGCAGATGTTTCAGCATGGCCGTATTGGCGCATGCGGTCGATACTGATCCCAGCCTCGCCCAAAACAGTAGCGATCTTTGCCATTGCACCAGGCTTATCAACCACGCCCATGCGCAGATAGTAAGGGGCCGGCGTTGTCGATTTTGCAGGCTTGCTTTCAACCAACATTTCCACAGGCTGTCCAAATACCGGTAGATGGAAATCGCGTGCGATGTCACAAACGTCACCCATCACAGCACTGGCTGTTGGGCCCATGCCAGCACCGGGGCCGCGCAAGACAACTTGTTCAATTGCGTCGCCTTCAATCACGATCATGTTTGTGCCGCCCTGCAACTGTCCCAAAGGAGAGCTGGTTGGCACAAGGCACGGCTGCATGCGTTGCTCTAGGCCACGACCTGTCATCTGTGTCACGCCCAGCAATTTGATTTTATAGCCCATATCGGCTGCTGCTTTGATATCTTCGATGCTGACGCGCTCGATGCCCTCAAGAACAATGGCGTCAAAATCGACTTTGGTGCCAAAGGCGATTGAACTGAGGATTGCAAGTTTATGGGCCGCATCAATGCCACCAACGTCCAGTTGTGGATCTGCTTCGAGATAGCCAAGGCCGTCGGCCTCCGCGAAAATTTCTCGATAGCTAAGGCCTGAATCTTCCATGCGGGTCAGAATATAGTTACACGACCCGTTCATCACACCCATAATGCGGGTGATCTCATTACCAGCTAGACCCTCGGTCAGCGCTTTGATCACAGGAATGCCACCTGCTACGGCAGCTTCGTAACGCAGTGAGACGCCTTTGGCTTCGGCTGCTTGCGCCAGAGCGTGACCGTGCATTGCAAGCATAGCTTTGTTGGCGGTGATCACGTGTTTGCCCGCAGCGATGGCAGCCTCGGTCGCGGCTTTGGCTGGGCCATCGGCACCGCCCATAAGTTCAACAAAAACATCAACATCATCACGCTTTGCCAATGCAATAGGATCGTCTTCCCATGCATAGTTATTGAGCGCCACCCCGCGATCGCGGCCTTTGCTGCGCGCGCTTACGGCGCTGATTGTGATCTCACGACCTGTGCGGGCTTGTAAAAGAGCGGCTTGCTTGTGGATGATTTTAACAACCCCAACTCCAACAGTTCCCAAGCCGGCAATACCAAGACGAAGAGGCTGTGACATAGTTTGGGTCCTTTTGGATGATTGGTCGTTTGGCGCGATGTAGCCGTTTTACGGCTTCCATGCAACGCGAGAAAAGCCTTAGTTCACACCGTTTTGCATGCGATTTTGTGTGTCCTGATTCACTACTGCGCCTTGCAGGGCGGCTGCGCGGTTTTGTAAGGCTTCAATACGCGCATCTATTGTGCTGATTGTTTCTTTAGCAGATCGTCCTGTTGGGGCGGTTTGGGCCAACAATGTATTGATGGGCCGCAGCTTCGGGTATTTCACATCTTTCCCAGCATCTGAAACAACGCCGTCCAATTCAGGAAACTGAGCGCAGGCCATCAGGGCTAAGGTTAAAATGAAAGCAATCAAGCGCATGTCTTTTTCCAACTGTTGTACGCTTGATGCACCAGCCTAAGGTTTGGCGCAAGCGGTGCTTGGTTCTGAACGTTTGTTCATATAACATCGGGGTATGGCACGTACAACAGGATCACATTCGGGCATCACAGGCCCTAAAATTCGCACAGCCGCGCTTGAGCTGTTTGCCAGGCACGGGTTCGCCGCTGTTTCCATGCGCCAAATTGCTAGCGAGGTCGGTGTGCAGGCCGGGGCGCTGTATAATTACACACCCGATAAACAAAGCTTGCTGTTTGATCTGATGCAGTCCCACATGACCGAATTGTTGGCCGCTTTGCCTGATGAGGATTCAGCGCAGCCGTTGGAAATGCTAGAGCAGTTTGTTCGTTTTCACATCGCTTTCCATCATGAGCGGCCCGAGGCAGTGTTTATCGCCTATATGGAGCTGCGTAATCTGACGCCTGAAAACTTTGCCTTGATCGAAGGCCTGCGTGGCCAATACGAAAACCGCCTTCACAACATTCTGATCGGAGGGCAAGTAAGCGGCGCTTGGACTGTTAAAGATGCAAAGATCGCAACATTTGCCGTGATTGCGATGCTGACGGGTGTGAACACATGGTTTCGTAGCCAAGGCCGCCTTAGTCTAAACGAAGTGCAGGACCAATATTGGCAAATGGTGCGCAGTGCCGTGGGGGCTGACACTATAGGGTAGATGACGGGAACCGCTACAAACGCTTGGTTCTGTATTCCGGGGGACCTGTATGTACAGGTGGTCACCAGGTAATCGAACCAGGGTCCGAACAGAGCCAGCGGCCGAGGAATTGCTTAAGGCCTCTGGAATGTATAACCGATCACAGAGAGAGCAGAACCCGTCGCTTCTTAGGTAAGGCGTGCGAAGAGTGGGGGCAAGGGGGTGTGTACGCCACTTGCCGTGATGCGCGGTTTTAGGCGTGGGCGTCTCCAAATGATTATCCCAACCTTTGTTCAGCGCGAGTGTGAGGCCAAAGCTTTCTGCATTTGTGGCAGACCGATGTGTTCAAGGCTTAAATGTGTGCCGCCTGCACCCTATGTTAGCGTCCATTTAACGGTGCTGATCGCATCACCTATCGGCTTAATGACAAAGGTGTATTCGAGGTATTCATGTGCACGGGCAACAATTACGTCGCCCCACATCAGTAAATCACCAATGTCAGCACCAAACATTTTAATTGGCTGT
>JABGTH010000036.1 GCA_018647275.1 Paracoccaceae bacterium | reverse complement strand
TGGATCAAGAAGAACCTGTTTGACGGCTGGTTCAATACGATCCTGACGTTGCTTGCGATTTACTTCATCTACATGATCGTCTCTGGCGCGTTCCCTTGGTTCTACAATGGCGTTTGGACAACGGATTCCTTGGCTGAGTGCCGCGAAATCCTACAAGGCAAAACGGGGGGCTGTTTCTCGGTCCTCACGGAACGTTGGCCGCAGCTGTTGTTCGGATTCAAATACCCGAGCGAGGAATACTGGCGTCCGACAGTCGCGTTCTTCATGCTGTTCTTCGCAGCTGCACCGGTTCTGTTTAACAAACTGCCACGCAAGCTGTTGATCATCACTGCGATTTTTCCGTTGTTGGCCTTTTGGCTGATCTGGGGCGGCTCTTTGATGGTGCCAATCATGGTCGCAGTTGGCTTGATCGTCGGCTACTTTGTCTTCACAAAGCTTGAGTATCAAAGCTTCGCGATGGGCTTGATCGGCGGCATTTTGGCGACTGTGCTGATCTGGTCCTTCATGGGCATTATCACGGATCCTTTGTCCGGCTTCCTAGCGCTGGAATCGATTCCATCACGCGATATGGGTGGGTTCATGTTAAACTTCATCCTTGGTGTGGTCTGCGTCTCCTTGTCCTTGCCAATCGGTATCCTTTTGGCTCTGGGCCGTCAGTCGGACATGATCATCATTAAGTGGATCTGCGTGGTCTTCATTGAATTCATTCGCGGCGTTCCGTTGATCACATTGCTTTTCGTAGCGAACGTGGTTTTGGGATACTTCTTGCCACCGGGGTCTAACTTTGACCTGATCTTGCGTGTGATCATCATGATTACCATGTTCTCGGCCGCCTATATTGCGGAAGTGGTGCGTGGTGGCCTTGCTGCTTTGCCAAAGGGGCAAGCGGAAGCGGCGGGCAGTCTTGGGCTTGATTATGCGCAATCCATGCGTTTGATCATTCTGCCGCAAGCGTTGAAGATTTCCATTCCGGGGATCGTGAACGTGGCGGTGGGTCTGTTCAAGGATACGGTTCTGGTCTCGGTCATTTCGATGTTCGATCTGGTCGGCATGATCCGTGGCCCGATCCTCGCTTCTACAGAATGGAACGGCGTCTATTGGGAGTTGTGGCTGGCAGCAGTCTTGTTCTTCTTCCCAATTTGCTACGGCATTTCACAATACTCACAATGGTTGGAGCGTCAGCTCGCAACTGGTCACCGATAAGAAGGAGGTCTTAAACATGGCCGAAGCAAAACTACAGGTGTCCGACGAGGTCGCCATTTCAATCGAAAACATGAACAAGTGGTACGGTACATTCCACGTGCTGCGCGACATCGACCTTACCGTTCAACGCGGCGAACGGATCGTGATTTGTGGGCCTTCTGGCTCAGGTAAATCCACGCTAATCCGCTGTATCAACGCGTTGGAAGAGCACCAAAAGGGTTCTATCGAAGTTGATGGCACATTGTTGTCTTCCGACCTCAAGAACATCGACAAGATCCGTTCAGAAGTGGGCATGTGCTTTCAGCACTTTAACCTGTTCCCGCATCTGAGCATCTTGGACAACCTGACCTTGGCTCCGATCTGGGTGCGTAAAACACCTAAGAAAGAAGCCGAAGAACTTGCGATGCACTACCTTGAGAAGGTGAAAATCCCTGATCAAGCTAACAAGTTCCCAGGCCAATTGTCGGGTGGCCAACAACAGCGTGTGGCGATTGCCCGTTCGCTTTGCATGCAGCCACGCATCATGTTGTTCGATGAACCAACATCTGCGCTTGACCCTGAGATGATTAAAGAGGTTCTCGACACCATGATCGAGCTGGCCGAAGAAGGCATGACAATGCTTTGTGTGACGCACGAGATGGGCTTTGCTCGTCAGGTTGCCAACCGCGTTATCTTTATGGACGAAGGCCAGATCGTTGAACAAAACGAGCCGGAAGAGTTCTTTAACAACCCACAGAGTCCACGGACACAATTGTTCCTAAGCCAAATCTTGGGTCACTAAGCTCCAGCGCATTTTTGCGCATTTGAGAAATTGAAACGGCTGCTCCTACGGGCGGCCGTTTTTCATTTGGGCATGAAGGCTTTCATGTGATAAGCGCTTTGCTCTGCTGGTCGATTGAACGACTGGCTGATTGGGCAAATCTGGCGGACCAAACAACCACCTGTCATGCAATCTAGTCCTGCTTTTGTCCCCAAATGTGTTTTGCAGATAGGGACATCATAAAAATGGTCGGCAGATAGAGCTGAGACCGGGCAGACGCTGGCACAGGGCAGCTCTAGGCAGCTCTCACAGGGGCTTGCCGCCTCTCGCTGCCGCTTGCTGGTTAACGGCACTTTGATCGCTCCACGGATTGAAATCATCAAACCGGCGATATCATGTACCAACATTCCTGTAGGGCTTTGCCAGAAACGACCGCTTTGTGTGGCCCACGCGATGAACGGTTCGTAAGGGGGGCCGTCTGAGGGGAATACAGCAGCCCCATTATGGTCTGCCGCGATCTGATTGATGATGCGCTTGGACCAGCGATCAATTGGGTTGGGTTGCCCGTCTAAATATTCAGTATCACATTTGAAGTGATCCCAAAAACCATTGTCAGCACCGATCAATGCCAATGTGTGGTCAACTTCAACAACATGTCCCATGACGAACAACCCGTGTGGTTCAACTTTTGGGCTGATCAGCGCAGTGATATCTACATTCATTTGTTAGTGAAAGGTAGCTTGAGCGACCATCCAAAACGGCTGGGGCGCTCGTCCTGCCAGCGTAACCCAATGTCCATTTTATCATGACCCTCAGATGGCTGGGCGATGTAGGTGCCGAACATCTGATCCCAGATCGACAATGAGAACCCATAGTTACTGTCGTGCTCATGCCGGTGCGTTGAGTGATGAACGCGGTGCATGTCTGGCGTCACCAAAACGCGTCGCACAACTGCATCAATGACCAAGGGTAAGCGAATGTTGGCGTGATTAAACATAGCAGTGCCGTTCAAGATCACCTCAAATAAGATGACAGCAAAGGCGGCAGGGCCTAGCAAGTAAACCAATCCAATTTTCAAGAACATTGATAAAGCAATCTCGATTGGGTGGAACCGAATGGCGGTGGATACATCAATGTCTACATCCGCATGGTGAACTTGATGCAAACGCCAAAGTAGGGGAACCTTGTGGGTGATCAAATGCTGAAGCCAAATTGAGAAGTCCAAGATTAAGATCACAAGAACAACTTCAAGCCAGATTGGCAGACTGAGTGCGTTGAACAAACCCCACCCTTGGGTCTGCGCATCAATTGCGGCACCTACAGCCAGTAAGGGCAGCGCAAATGCCATTGCATTCAAAGCGACTGTGTTGATGAAAGTGAAGCCCCAGTTCGTGACCCAGCGGGCTTTACGGGTTTGGGTGCGCACACGGCGGGGGGCGAGGGTTTCGATCAATGCAAGCAATGCGAACAGGCCTAAGAATACACCCAGCCGGACAAAAGATTCATTTTCCATGTGTGGCAAACTACGGTGTTTGGAACCACGTGCCAAGCGGCACATGGACACAGTTGCGTTAGTCGCGGATCAGGCTGCCTGCGCCGTGGTCAGTAAACAGCTCAAGCAAACAAGCGTTGCGCGCACGACCGTCAAGGATGACAACGGCGCGAACGCCCTCGTTGATGGCATCCAATGCGGTTTCCGTCTTGGGGATCATGCCCCCAGCGATTGTTCCATCCGCAGTCAGTTCACGAATTTGGGCCGCAGTCATCTCAGTCAGTACTTCTCCGTCAGCATTTTTAACCCCAGCAACATCCGTTAGTAAAAGAAGGCGATCAGCCTTTAATGCTCCCGCAATAGCACCAGCAGCGGTATCGCCGTTGATGTTGAATGTTTCACCATTTTCGCCAGCACCTAGTGGCGCAATGACGGGAATAATGTTGCTGCTAAACAGGTCTTCCAGAATTGAGGCATCCACTACAGATGGCGTGCCTACAAATCCTAACTCAGGATTTGTTTGGGTGCACGTGACCAATTGGGCATCCTTACCGGATAAACCAACAGCGCGACCACCTTGGGCCCCAATGGCCTGAACAATACGTTTGTTGACCAAGCCACTTAGAACCATTTCAACCACTTCCATGGTTGCTGCATCAGTTACGCGTTTGCCGTTCATGAACTCAGATTGGATCTTGAGACGCTCAAGCATGGCGTTGATCATTGGGCCACCACCATGAACGATGACGGGGTTTGCGCCCACTTGCTGCATCAAAACAACATCGCGTGCGAAACTTGCCATGGCTTCATCGCTGCCCATCGCGTGACCGCCCAGTTTAATAACGACCGTCGCGCCAGAGTAACGCTGCATATAAGGCAAAGCGCTGCTGAGTGTTTCGGCGGTTTCAATCCAATTGCGATCCATGTCTTGCGTCTTCATCCCGTTTCCGTTCGATCAACTATTCGAGGGTTGCGATGATAGCGCGCAACGTTTCGATGCCCCAACCCTTTTCCGAAGAGGTTACAACCAGTTCGGGATAAGCAGCAGGGTGGGCAGCCAGTTTACTTTTCACTTGTTCGATAACTTTGAAACGTTCCTTTTCCTTCACCTTGTCGGCTTTGGTAAGAACAGCTTGGAAAATCACAGCAGAGCTGTCGAGCAAAGACATGATTTCCTCGTCGACAGGTTTCACGCCGTGGCGCGCATCGATCAATACAAAGGCACGGCGCAAAGTTTGACGACCAGACAGGTATTGCTTGAGCAAGCGCTGCCACTTTTCGACGACCGGCAATGGGGCGTTTGCGAAACCATAACCCGGAAGGTCGACGAGGTAATGTTCATCACCAGCAGTGAAATAGTTGATCTCTTGCGTACGGCCGGGGGTGTTGGACGCACGCGCCAATCCTTTGCGTCCGGTTAGCGCGTTGATCAAAGTTGATTTGCCAACGTTGGAACGGCCTGCAAAGCAAACCTCCATACGATCGGCATCGGGCATCCCGTCCATTGCGACGACACCTTTTACAAAGTCGGTCTCGCCCGCAAACAGCAGACGACCTTTTTCTTTGCTTAGGGCCTCTGGCTCTTCGGCGATGTTAAATTGCATTTGCATCATAGTACCTGCACGCTGTCGCCTAAGGCGATTGTTCCATCTTGGATAACTTCCGCCAAGACACTGAATTCTTGATGACCGAAGTGTTCCAAGGCCCCTAACGTATCTGCGTCCCGCTGGCCAGTCTCTGGATTGGCTGCTGTGGACATACAACGCGTTGCGGCCTCTTTTACACGTAACATGGCGTTCCCGATCGCAATATATTTGCCGACCCAGTCAAATTCAGCCCAAGGCTTGGCACCATCGAACCAGATGTTGGAACGCCAGCGGTGAATCGACAAATCACGCCCAAGGTGTTGCTCTACTTGATTGTGCGATGCGGTGTTGGCCAAGCTAACGGATGGATAGGCGCTGTCAGGATACCCATGTTTTTCCAGACGCATAACGTGGCTTGGTTGTGCACGACCGCTAGGGACAAGTGGGGCACTCCAAGCGACGAGTGCCTCAGGGGCATTATCTGGATGAAACGTAAGGTCTGGACGATTAGGATGATGCAACGTGATTTCTTGAGTTGCTTCATCAAATTCGGCCGTGATTGCCATGAGGGCTGGGACACCAGCAGCACGATGGAAGTTCCCACAGCGGGCCCATTCGCCAGTCTTCGCTTTGGATGTTTCGTGGGCTAAAGCCCAAACACGATCCCAAGGCAGGCATTCACCAGTATTCAAAGCAACTGACGTTAACGATTCGCGGCCAAGAGCTTTGATCGGATGACGCCAGATGCTTGAAACTGATGACATGCTTTAGTCCTCTTTAGGTTTTCTTTTCAGACTGCTTTTGATGTTGCCGAACACGTCAGGTTTGTAACCTTGGCTGCGCATGATCAAATATTGCTGAGTAAAAGTAATTGTGTTGTTGGCGATCCAGTAAACGACCAAGCCACTGGCGAAGCTGCCCAACATGAACATGAAGACCCATGGCATCCATGCAAAAATCATTTGCTGTGTTGGGTCTGTTGGAGCCGGGTTCAGCTTTTGCTGCAACCACATTGAGATACCAAGGATGATTGGCAAGATGCCGATAAAGATCAACGCCATGACGCTGCCTGCTTCTGGTGCGCCATTTGGGAAAAGTCCAAATAGGTTCAGCAGAGTTGTTGGATCAGGGGCTGAAAGGTCACGGAAGGGGCCAAACCACGGGGCGTGTCGCAATTCGATTGTGACGAAGATAACCTTGTAGAGGGAAAAGAAAATCGGAATTTGAAGCAAGATCGGCATGCAGCCTGCCGCAGGATTAACTTTGTTCTTCTTATAAAGCTCCATCATACCTTGCTGCATCTTTTGACGATCATCGCCTGCAGCCGCTTTCAGTTTTTCCATTTCTGGCTGAAGCTCTTTCATCTTGGCCATAGAGACGTAAGATTTATAAGCCAGTGGGAACAAAACAGCTTTGATAATCAGGGTAAGGCCAATGATGGACCAGCCCATGTTACCGATCAATTTGTTGATCTCGTGAAGTAACCAGAAGATTGGTTTGGTCAGAAAAAAGAACCATCCCCAGTCGATACTATCGATGAATTTGGTAACACCATCCGTTTGGTATTCACGAATGGTTTCCCATTCTTTGGCACCCGCAAACAGGCGGATCGTGTTGGTCGCTGTTGCACCAGGTTCGACGGTGACTTTGTTCATCACGGTTTCGGTTTGGTATATGTCCAAAGATGGATTGTACTTGGCTGTCAGGCGCGATGAAACGTCTTGGGCAGGAATCAAGGTAGTCATCCAAAAGTGGTCGGTCATACCAATCCAGCCATTTTTGACATCCTCGATACGCTCCGCTGGGACACCTTCTTTTGGATGAATGTCGAAATCAGGCATGTCATCCCAATTTGTCTCTGTCAGCTCATCAGCCATCGTGACCAAACCTTCGTGCAGGACGAAGAAATTCTTTAGGTCTTTCGGTTCGCCGTGGCGCGCAAGAACTCCATACGGTGCCATAGATGCAGCGGTGGCACCGTTATTCGTTACGTTTTGTGTGATTGTGAACATATAGTCAGCATCGACATCATAAATGCGATTGAACAAAAGGCCTGCGCCATTGTCCCATGCCAAAGTGATTGACTTGCCCGGTTCAAGAATATCGCCGTCAACAAGCTCCCAGTTTGTATTTGCGTTTGGCACGGTCTCGGGTGTTACACCGGTGCTCGCGGCCCAACCAAAGAGCGCGTAATATGGTGAGTCACTGCCAACAGGTGAGAACAACGTAACGGTGTCTGCGCCCTCATCTTGCGTGACTTTATAGTCGCTCAATTTTAGCTCATCGATACGACCGCCCAACAAAGAAATTGTTCCGCTGAGGCGTGGTGTTTCGATTGCAGTGCGCTTAGCTTCAAGCAATGCCGTAGGAGCGGCGGCACCAGTTGCAACAACATTCGCAGCATCAGTTTGTGCTGTTGGGGTTAACGCTGTGACGGCATCAGGCGTCGCGACAGTGCTATCAGCGGACACAATTGAAGTCTCTGCTGGCGCTGCAATTTCTGGCGCGGGGAAAAAGACAGTCCATACTAAAATTACAGCTAAGCTGAGTACGGTTGCCAGAATGAGGTTTTTGTTCTGATCATCCATTTGGGACTGCCACCTAATGTCGTTGAGTTCAGTGTGGGGTTCAACATAGTGCAGGCCTGAAGGTCAAGTGGATTCGGTCATTTGGGGCCTTGGTTAGGTGAGTATAGGCGCTGATTTTCGAGTATTTGTGATGTTTTGGCTAACCACTATGATGCCCACGAATTTTTGGAGTATCCAGAAGCTTGGCTTCATGTGCTCTCATCCAATCCAACGTTTCTTCGAATGGCATTGGTTTTCCGATGCCAAATCCCTGCACTTGAGTGCAGCCCAATTGGACCAATAATGCGTGCTCGTCGACGATTTTGACCCCCTCGGCTAGGGTTTCAAGGTTCAGGCGCTCGGCCATTGTCAGGATTGCACTGATTATCCGTTGTTGTTCGGGGTCCCTGTCAGCTTTCATGACAAAGGAACGGTCGATCTTAAAGCGATCAATCTTGAAACGCCTAATTGTTGAGATCGAAGCATAACCCGTTCCAAAATCATCCAAGTCTTCTTGGCACCCTAGGGCGACCAGACCGTTGATGTTTGGGGTGATCTGGTGATCGGCAGCCCGGAAATGACCGTTTCCAAGACTTCGACAGCCAAGAGGTTTGGCGTCAGTTCAAAGCGGTCCAATTTCCAGCGGATTTTCTCAATGAGACGCGGATTGTTCAATTCTGATCCACTAAAATTCACCCTAACCTGTGAAACGGAAACACCCGCATAATCCTAGGACTGAAGGGCAGTGAATGCGTGGCGCATTATGATTTCAGCAAACCGCTCCAGCAAACTGGCTTGTTCAATCGCGGGTAAGACGTCGGCGGGGGCAATCATACCTCGCTCAGGGTGATGCCAGCGGGCCAATGCCTGCGTGCCCGCAATTGTATGACGCAGTTCGTCGCGTAATTTGGGCCAAGACCATGGTCGATTGACCGCCATTGTGCACCTCGTTGAAACATCCGTAGAAAACGAACCTTGTCGAATTGTTAGGTCTGACCTCTTTGCGAGGTGTTAACGCAGCGTAGGAATATCGTCAGAGTTTACGTCAATTTGGTCAGTTTTCCGACTAAGGCCGATGAAATCGAAAATTTCAGTGTCCAATAAATGAGAAGGGCGCGTGTTGGCCAAAGCGTTAGACATGATTTGACGTCGCCCAGGGCTATTGGCCTCCCAGCCATCAATAATCTGTTTGACCTGTTGGCGCTGCAATCCATCTTGGGAACCGCACAGATCACATGGAATGATGGGATAATTCATTGCTGATGCAAACTTTTCACAATCAACTTCTGCAACATGTGCCAAGGGGCGATATACGAACAAGTCGCCGTCTTCGTTGAGTAGTTTAGGCGGCATGGTTGCCAATTTTCCGCCGTGAAACAGGTTCATGAAAAAGGTTTCCAGAATGTCATCACGATGATGGCCCAGAACCACGGCTGAACAACCCTCTTCGCGGGCAACACGATAAAGATTCCCGCGACGCAGGCGTGAACATAGCGAACAAAATGTCCGGCCTGCCGGAACTTTATCAACAACAATTGAATAGGTGTCTTTGTACTCGATGCGGTGGGGTACCCCCATCTTTTTTAAGAACGCTGGCAATACAGTTGCAGGGAAATTCGGCTGCCCTTGATCCAGATTACAAGCCAAAATATCTATGGGCAAAAGGCCGCGAAACTTCAATTCATGTAAGACTGCCAACAGCGTGTAACTGTCTTTGCCACCCGACAAGCAGACCAGCCAACGCGCGTCTTTCTCGATCATCCCATATTGGTTGATCGCCTCTTGGGTCATTCGGACAATTCGTTTGCGTAGCTTTTTGAATTCAGTCGTGCGCGGTGCGCCGGCGAACAGGGGGTGGATGTCATCGTTTTGATCAAGCATTGTGCACCCTTTGGGAATTGTTCAGTCTTTTTCTGCAGGCACAGGATCATAACCATCGCCGCCCCACGGATGACACCGGCATATACGGTGAACCGTCAGATAGCTGCCTTTGATTGCACCATGTTTGTCTAAAGCTTCCAGCGCATACGCGCTGCATGTCGGTTGATAGCGGCAATTGAAGCCAACCCAAGGGCTAAAGATCAACCGATACAATCGAATTGGCAAAGCCAAGATCAATGCAAACGGGTTCATGTTCGGGCCTTTTTAGGGTGATCCTTGGACAGTGCTGTGCGCAAGTCTGCAAGTAGGTCTTGAAAGTCGCGCTCAGCGGTTTTGTCGCGTCGGCCAATCAGCACATAATCGGTACCCGAAGCTCCATGCTTGGGCAGTACGAGGCGCGCAATCTCGCGCAATCGACGTTTGGCGCGATTGCGAGCAACCGCATTGCCAACTTTTTTAGAGCAGGTATAGCCAATGCGCATTGGAGCATCATCACCCCGTTCGTTGATTTGCAGGATGAAACCTTGCATCGCAACGCGCGGCGCACGTGAAGCGCGCAGAAAATCAACGCGTTTCTGGATGACTTCGATTTTTGATAGGGTGCCCAGACGCAAACAACCCGCCAAAGGCAGTTCCTTATCAGCTAGATTGCTGGATAAAGAGGCCTTAGGCGGGGTCATTTAAGCAACCAGTCTGGACGCGTATTACGCGCTCAGTTCCTTACGGCCCTTAGCACGACGTGCGTTCAGGATTTTACGGCCAGCTTTAGTAGCCATGCGCGAGCGGAAACCGTGGCGCCGTTTGCGCACGAGGTTAGAAGGTTGGTAGGTGCGTTTCATCGCTCCGTCTCCATATTGTTCGCAAGGGTCAAGATTCGAACCGTGCGTGTCTAATTTCAAGCTCGTCATCTAAAGTGCTGCAAGGACCAAGTCAAACCCTAGCGGTGGGAAATCGGACGGTTTTGCAACAAATACATCGATATCAACGAGCCGTTGTTTCAATTACCCGATTAACGGCGAGAAAACACCCTAAAAGGGGCAATAATTATCAAGGGCGCGTGAGAATAATGTTTCTCGCTAGCGGCCCCGTGCCTGTTCAGTCCATTGATAAGGGACATGAAAAGAGCAAGAGTGATGCGTAATATGAACAAATCCAATAATTCCGAACCTGATTCTGGTTTAAAGCGAGACCTAAAAAGACATGTGCCACTCGTGATGATTCTCGTGGTCGCCATCATCGGGGCATTTACTCTGCGTGATTACCTGACATTTGATACGTTGCGTGACAACCGCGAAGCATTGCTGGCTCACCGTGATGCAAACCTTTTCCAGACAGCCCTTTTGTTCTTTGTTGCTTATGTAGTGATCGTTGGGTTCTCTCTGCCTGGTGCCACCCTCGCCACACTGACAGGCGGTTTCCTGTTCGGGACAGTTCTAGGTGCAATGCTTAGCGTGACAGGTGCTGCAATTGGAGCGGCTTTCATCTTCCTTGCCGCACGGTTCGGGTTTGGTGACAAACTTGGTGCTAAATTAGAGGCATCAACGGGTCCCATCAAGAAAATCAAAGATGGTATTGATGAAAACCAATGGACGATGTTGTTCCTGATCCGTTTGGTCCCAGTCGTCCCATTCTTTATCGCCAACCTGATCCCCGCTTTTATGCAAGTGCCATTGCATCGCTTCTTCATCTCAACATTCTTTGGGATTATTCCCGCAACAGCCGTCTTTTCATCGATCGGTGCGGGCCTGGGCGAAGTGTTTGCAGCTGGCGAAAAGCCGAATCTGGGGATCATCTTTGAACCACACATTCTACTGCCTATTTTGGGTTTTGCGACACTGTCTTTGGTGCCTGTCGTGATTAAGGCCGCAACTGGCAAAAAAGGGCTATAAGTCATGAAGCATATTAAAACAGATGTTTTGGTTATCGGTGGTGGTTCTGGTGGTTTGTCCGTTGCAGCTGGTGCAAGTCAAATGGGGGCGTCAGTCACCTTGCTTGAGGGCCACAAAATGGGTGGCGATTGCCTGAACTTTGGCTGTGTCCCATCCAAAGCTCTGATTGCCAGTGGTAAAGCTGCTTACAGCCAGTCACACGCCCTTCAGTACGGTGTGGCGGATCACCAGCCCAAGGTCGACTATGCGTCCGCTAAGGACCATGTCGCGAACGTTATCGCAACAATCGCACCACTTGACAGTGTCGAGCGGTTTGAAGGGCTGGGCGTTAACGTCATCGAAGAGTACGGAGAGTTCATTTCTCCAACCGAAGTAAAGGCTGGTGACACAATCATCACGGCCAGACGTGTGGTTATTTCAACAGGCTCGTCACCTTTGGTTCCACTGATCGCTGGTTTGGAAAATGTACCCTACGAGACTAACGAGACGTTGTTCGAACTGCGTGAGCAACCCAAGCATCTGTTGATTATTGGTGGCGGTCCGATCGGAATGGAAATGGCACAAGCGCACATTCGTCTAGGTTCTAAAGTGACTGTGATTGAGGGTGCGAAAGCACTGGGTAAAGACGACCCTGAATTGGCGGACGTGGTGTTGAACTCTTTGCGTGACGAGGGAATCGAAATCGTCGAGGGCGCGTTGGCTGCCGAAATCAGAGGTAAAGCAGGGGCGATTGAAGTTGAGGTCAAAGATGGCCGTGTCTTCAAAGGCTCCCACCTATTGATGGCCGTTGGGCGCAAAGCCAACATTGATAAGCTGAACATCGAAGCAGCAGGCATTGAACGCACACGCACTTGTCTGGTTGTAGATGCGGCCATGCGTACTACGAACCGTGGTGTCTATGCAATTGGTGATGTCGCCGGTGGTCTACAGTTTACGCATGTTGCGGGATATCACGCGGGGGTTATTATCCGCTCTATGCTGTTTGGTTTGCCGTCCAAAGCGAAAACGTCACATATTCCGTGGGCGACATATACAGATCCCGAACTCTCCCAAGTTGGCCTGACCGAAGCGCAGGCAAAGGAAGCACATGGCGATAAGTTGAAAGTTGTACGCTTTCACTACAGCCACAATGATCGGGCAATCGCGGAACGTAAAACCAAGGGTTTCATCAAATTGATGGTCGTAAAGGGCCGCCCAGTTGGTGCGTCAATTGTTGGATACCAAGCGGGTGAACTGATCAACCTATGGGCCTTGGCGTTGGCCAACAACATGAAGATGAGCCAGATCGCTGCAATGGTTGCGCCGTACCCAACAATCGGTGAGATCAACAAACGCGCAGCGGGCGCTTATTTCACTCCTAGATTGTTTGATAGCAAGGCTGTCAAACGGGTGGTCGGTTTCGTACAACGGTTTATTCCGTAATGATTCTGACTGTCTGAGGTACGATGCTCAACTCACTATCAGGTCGATTTCTTATCCTGACCACCATCTTCGTGATGCTGGCTGAGTTTTTGATTTTTGTGCCCTCAATTGCGCGGTTCAGAGAAGATTATCTTCTTAATCACCTTGAAAGAGCACAGATCGCATCATTGGTATTGTTGGCCGATGATATGCTTGAAACTGAGTTAGAAGCCGAGCTGCTGCGAAATGCTGGCGTGTTCAACATTGTGCTTCGGCGTGACGAGGCACGACAGTTGATGTTGTCATCCCCGATGCTGCGTGAGGTTTCAGAGACGTTTGATTTGCGTGAGGGCACCGCAGCGGTCTTGATGCGGGACGCTGTGATACGCCTGACGCAGCCACAGAATGAAGTTATCCGCGTCATCGGGGCTCCACTACGTGAAGCAGGATTGCTGATCGAGGTTACAATGGAAGCGGGGCCACTTCGTACTGCCATGATCGATTATGGCCTGCGGATCCTGCTTTTGTCTGCGGTCATCTCTGTCATCACAGCCTCATTGTTGTTCTTCGCGGTGCGTATCTTTTTGGTGAAACCCATCAAAGGGGTTGTCGATCATATGCAAAGTTACGCTTTGGCCCCTGAAGACGGTCGGCGAATTATTTCGCCAAGTGCTGGGATAACAGAACTGCGCGAAGCCGAAGATGCCCTGAAATCAATGCAAACGGAGCTGACCAGCGCTTTGCGTCAAAAAGACAGATTGGCGCAACTTGGCAGTGCAGTTAGCAAAATCAGTCACGACCTGCGCAATATCCTAACGTCTGCACAACTGTTCACCGATCGTATCGAAATGAGCGAAGACCCAACAGTAGGGCGCCTTGCGCCCAAACTGGTCAACTCGATAACACGGGCTGTACACCTGTGTGAAAGTACGCTGGCTTTTGGCAAAGCCGAAGAACCCAGTCCAACACTCTCGATGGTTCTTTTGGAAACGATTGTCGCTGACGTAATGGATGGTGAACGATTGGCCGTTGGCGACCACGACGTTCGTTTTGTCACAAATATCCCGCCAAGCATGAAAGTACGCGCGGACGCAGAGCAGTTGTACCGTGTGATTTCAAATTTGGTGCGCAACGCACGACAAGCGATCATGGTAACAGGTAAGGCCGCTGACATTTCCGTTACAGGCACTGAAACTGCTGAAAACTGGCTGATCAAAGTTGCAGACACTGGCCCCGGCTTATCAAAGCAAGCAGAGGATCATTTGTTCACACCGTTTCAAGGCGGGGTCTCAAAAGGTGGCTCTGGGTTGGGAATGGCAATTTCAGAAGAACTGGTGCGTGGGCACGGTGGAACACTGGAATTGATGAGCACATCAGCTGATGGAACTTCATTTTGTATTAAATTGCCCAAGCGCGATATCGTTTTATAAAATAATTTCTAACAATGCGAAAACGAGGGCTTGCATACTTTCGCAGGCAAGACTAAACCGCCAACGAGCGCACCCGTAGCTCAGCTGGATAGAGTACCTGACTACGAATCAGGGGGTCAGAGGTTCGAATCCTCTCGGGTGCACCACTTCTCCAAAATGTTAAATACTCCGACTTAAAAGGTGGGAATGTTATGCTTTTGGCTAATTCACCTTTTTTAGTAAATTATTTCAGAATCCGGTCTTGGCGATCCCATGCAGTCACAGAACAAGCATCAAATACTTGATCGTTCCATAAGACCGAATGTGCCGAGTAATTGAACGCAAACTGGACTGCCCCAGCTGTGCGTAAGCGCAGGCCATAAGGGAGTGCTGTTGTGTGAAGCCCTGCCTGTTTCGCCGCCATCCCAACCAATCGATCCCAAAGAGTTTCATCTGGCCAAGAACCCAGATACCATATTTCATCATCGCCGGTCAGGACCGTTGCCCCCCCTTCCGTCTTCAACAAGACAGGCGAAGAGCCTGACAATTTCTCCATCCAGTGCACAACTGATCCCCCACCTTCGACAGAACGAATATGACTTGGTGGAAAGCTCTCGCTGAGCTCAATATTTACATCCAGTCCCGCGATAACGGGCTGTCTTAGAGGCGGGATGCTCAAGTCATCCGTAACGGTCGCTGTACGTGGTCCAAGGACTGCTAACGCATCACTGTTCCGTAAGTCGCTCATTAAAGTTGGGTCTGTCTTGGCTAAGCCGGGTGCGAAAACAAGTTTATAGCCATCAAAGTCACGCTGTGTGCTGGGGATGATATCGATGGAAAATCCTGCGCGGCGCAATGCGCGGTAGGCAGAGAATATCAAACGGAAGTAATCGAAGTCAGCGCCTTGGGGCATCGTGTTCCATGCCCAGTCAGAGGGGTAATCAAAGACCAACGCAATATCGGCTTGAACTTGAACCAATGGTCCAAGCGCAGCGATTTCCTGTGCTACTTGTGCGGCTTCTGCCATTCCTGCTGCAGGGGTGTCATCGGCTCGCAAGAGGCCCGCGTGCATCTGCTCTTGGGCGAACGGTGCCTGACGCCAACGGAAGTAGCTGACAACTTCGGCACCGTGCGCAATTGCTTCCCAGCTCCATAAGCGGACCATGCCGTCTAGAGGGGCAGGATTATAAGGGGCCCAATTTACTGGGCCAGGTTGCTGCTCCATAACCCACCAGCGGCCCTTGCCGACGGCGCGGTATAGATCGTGGTGAAAGGCCTGCATGTCAGGATCACCCTGCTGCAAGAACGCAGTTTTGTGATCGCCGTCTCCTTCCAAGCGGTC
>JABGTH010000037.1 GCA_018647275.1 Paracoccaceae bacterium | reverse complement strand
GTTTCGGCTCAGAAAACATGCCGCCAGCACGCAGCGCGATACAGTTAAACCATTACGCCGAAACAGAAAGCCTTCCAACTGAAAACCTGATTTTGGTGAACTGCGAAACACAGGAGTTCGTTTCAAAAACGGAACTCACAATACTTTCGACAGATTCCTTCGGCCTCATGCCAATTGGTGCATGGAAACAAAAGAAACGCATCCCAACAGATCAAAACATCCCTTGCTTTACCGCCGGTACACTCATCGCTGCGCGCGATGTCAAAAGCGGATCGACGATCTGCGCCTAGGCGATCACGTGATCACGCGCGATTCTGATTTTATTCAAGTTCAGGCCATTAGCCAACAAATCTATTCCCGTGCCGAACAGCGTCTGAACAACGATTTCCGTCCAATCGTTATTCCCGCAGGCACCTTGAGCAACTCACGTGATCTGCATCTGTCGCCAACGGACCGGTTAATGGTGACTGACAACCAAACAGAGCTATTGTTTGGATCATCCGAAGTATTGGTCGCTGCCAAAGCGGCACTAGAATACGCATGGGTCCATCAACAACCTGCTGACTTTGACGTAACTTATTTTCACATTCTACTTACAACGCATGAATTGGTGCTGGTTGAGGCAATGTGTGCCGAAAGCCTGTTCTTGAGTGATATGCCAGAACGTGTTTTTGAGACCGGCAAAATCTGGGAAACCCTAGATGGCTTCGACATGAGAAAAGTAACGCACAACGGCACTGTACTACCTATTTTACGCAGGCACGAAACACGTTCGCTTATGTACCGCTTGCCAGATCGCATCGACCAAGTTGCAGCGCAACAGGCTCCGAACAAAGTGTTTTACGCCGCGGCATAACGTCACCAAATTCTTCCCCGATTTTCGCGCGGCGAACGGGTATTCCTTGCGTTCAACAAGTGTCCTTCCCAGCACCCGTGCAAATATTATGCGAAAGCATCCCATTGCCAACGGCAACCGCCTAAACAATCAACAGCCATTGTAATAAATCGCGACAATATTTCGCGCATGTTTGGTCATCTCAGTCATTGCTCATAAAGGTTTGCTACATTAGAACCGCGAGGAATCCTTCGCAACGAACACCTTGTTGTGAATTTCTTTAAAATGTCAGGAGGCAACCCTATGGCAGACGCAGCCATCCACGGGCACGACCACGAAGATAACCGTGGGTTCTTTACCCGCTGGTTCATGTCCACAAACCACAAAGACATCGGTATTCTATATCTGATCGTCTCAGCCCTCGTTGGCTTTGTATCAGTTGCATTCACCGTTTACATGCGGTTGGAGCTTATGGACCCAGGCGTTCAGTACATGTGTATGGAAGGCGCTCGTTTCATCGCAGACTCCTCCTCACTTTGCACTCCAAACGGACACTTGTGGAACGTTTTGATTACTGGCCACGGCATCTTGATGATGTTCTTTGTGGTTATTCCGGCGCTATTCGGCGGGTTTGGTAACTACTTTATGCCATTGCAAATCGGCGCGCCTGACATGGCATTCCCACGTATGAACAACTTGTCCTTCTGGATGTATGTTGCTGGTACAACTTTAGCGATCTGCTCTGTTATCTCACCCGGTGGTAACGGCCAGCTTGGTTCTGGTGTGGGTTGGGTTCTATACCCACCGTTGTCAGTGCGTGAAGGCGGCATGTCCATGGACCTCGCAATCTTTGCGGTCCACGTTTCTGGTGCTTCCTCTATCCTTGGTGCGATCAACATGATCACAACATTCCTAAACATGCGTGCCCCTGGCATGACATTGTTCAAAGTACCGTTGTTCTCATGGTCAATCTTTGTGACCTCTTGGTTGATCTTGTTGTCCTTGCCTGTTTTGGCTGGCGCGATCACCATGTTGCTGATGGACCGTAACTTTGGTTTCACATTCTTTGATCCTGCAGGCGGTGGCGATCCGGTCTTGTACCAACACATCCTGTGGTTCTTTGGACACCCTGAAGTGTACATCATCATCCTTCCAGGCTTTGGTATCATCTCTCACGTTATCGCAACATTCGCACGCAAGCCGATCTTCGGTTACCTGCCAATGGTGTGGGCGATCATCGCGATTGGTGTTCTCGGCTTCGTCGTATGGGCACACCACATGTACACGGTCGGTATGTCACTCAACCAACAAGCCTACTTCATGCTTGCAACGATGGTCATTGCGGTCCCAACAGGGGTCAAAGTGTTCTCATGGATTGCAACCATGTGGGGCGGCTCGATTGAGTTCAAAACACCAATGCTATGGGCGTTCGGCTTTTTGTTCTTGTTCACCGTTGGTGGCGTTACAGGTATCGTTCTGTCCCAAGCAGCTGTGGACCGTTACTACCACGACACATACTACGTTGTGGCACACTTCCACTACGTGATGAGTTTGGGTGCGGTCTTTACAATCTTTGCAGGCATCTACTTCTACCTGCCGAAGATGACAGGTCGCATGTACCCAGAATGGGCTGGCAAACTACACTTCTGGATGATGTTCATCGGTGCAAACCTTACCTTTTTCCCACAGCACTTCTTGGGTCGTCAGGGTATGCCACGTCGTTACATCGACTATCCTGAGCAGTTTGCATACTGGAACGAATGGTCCTCATGGGGCGCGTTCCTAAGCTTTGCATCCTTCATCTTCTTCTTCGGGATCATTGCCTACACGTTGCTTCGCGGTGCTAAGGCAACTGAAGCGAACCCATGGAACGAATATGCGGACACACTGGAATGGACTTTGCCTAGCCCACCCCCAGAGCACACGTTCGAAGTTCTTCCCAAGCAAGAAGACTGGGACAAACAGCACAGCCACTGATTGGCTAGGTTGATCTAAGATACAAAAGGCTCCAACGGCGGTTGGGGCCTTTTTTCTGTGCAGGAGGTTGTGGTTGACGAAAATTCCTGAACAACTTCGCATTGCATTCATCCAACGAAAACAGGTGCCACATTTACAGATGGGCTATAAATCATACATTATTTGCACAAGTCCACGCAACGGCAGCACCCTTCTGTGTCAGCTCTTGACCAACACCAATGTCGC
>JABGTH010000072.1 GCA_018647275.1 Paracoccaceae bacterium | reverse complement strand
TGCAGAAACCTTCTATGCCAAGCTCATAGTCCGCATAAACAAACTACGGATAGGGAGTCCGCTGGATAAGTCCATCGATGTCGGTGCTATCGTCGATCAATCGCAACTTGATACAATAACCCGCATGGTTGCTGAAAACACCGCTGGAACTATGCACCAATCAAGTGCTGCATTGCCTGAGCATGGCCTGTTCTATCCACCGACGTTGATCACGGATCTTCATCCAGCTGACACGTTGATGCAGGAAGAAATCTTTGGTCCTGTCTTATGCGCAACAACGTTCCGCACGCTTGCGGAAGCTGTCGAAGTCGCCAACAACACGCGCTACGGATTGGCCGCAACGGTATGGAGTGAGAACATTAATCTTGCGCTCGACATTGCACCAAAGCTTGCCGCTGGCGTTGTGTGGATCAACGGCACCAACATGTTTGACGCCGCTGCCGGCTTTGGCGGTGTGCGCGAAAGCGGTGTTGGACGCGAAGGTGGCTGGGAAGGTCTGAGCGCCTACACCAAAGCCAAGGGCCAAACGAAGTCATTGAACCCGATCGCAGCCTTTGAAGGTAACAAAGGGACCACCGAGGATTTGGATCGCACAGCGAAGCTGTACATCGGCGGCAAACAAGCGCGTCCTGACAGCGGATATTCTACCGCAGTCTTCGCCAAATCCGGAAAACTTGTTGGCCATGCTTCAAACGCATCCCGCAAAGATGTTCGAAACGCTGTAGAGGCTGCGAACGGAGCCAAGGGATGGTCAAAAACCACAGGCCATTTGCGTGCTCAAATTCTGTATTTCATCGCAGAAAACTTGAGCGCACGAGCAGAAGAATTCGCTGATCGCCTAGACATCCTACAAGGTGGAAACAGTGGCCAAAAAGAGGTCAAGGCGTCCATCAGCCGTCTATTCACCTATGCAGCATGGGCGGACAAATATGACGGCCAAGTGCATGGTGTACCGATGCGCGGCTCGGCACTGGCCATGAAGGAACCCGTAGGCGTCATTGCGGCGCTATGCCCAGACACGGCACCTTTGCTCGGTCTTATATCGCTCATGGCACCCGCCATCGCGATGGGCAACCGTGTGATCCTGAGTGCATCAGAGGCGTTTCCATTGATTGCGACAGACTTCTTCCAAGTACTCGACACCTCAGACATACCAGGTGGTGTCGTTAATATCCTCACCGGCGCGCATATTGATGTCGCAAAAACGATGGCAGAACACATGGACATCAGCGCTTGTTGGTCTTTCTCAGGATCTGATCTGAGCAAAGAGATTGAAGCCGGCAGCGCGACAAATATCAAACGCACATGGGTGAACAACGAGCAAGCCCGTGATTGGTTCTCATCCGCTGGTGAAGGAAAAGAATTCCTTGCTGCCGCGACAGAGATCAAAAATATCTGGATCCCATACGGCGAATAATTTTTTGCGCCCAGCAGAAATGCCGGGCGCAGTTTCTTATTCAGGCAATGGACCTGTCGCTAAGCCAACTGGCTTACCAACAACTACGAAATGCAATCCATCCACATCTAACAGCTCAGCTGCAACACGGTTGACGTCTTCCAATGTCACTGCCTCGACTTTGTCGTTGCGGGTCGCAATGTAATCAATTGGAAAACCGATCATCTGCATCCCGACCATGATCCGCGCGATGGGTGCATTTCCATCAAACCGCAGTGGATAGGCACCAGTAATATAAGTCTTGGCATTGCGCAGCTCTTCATCTGTCACACCCTTTTCAGCTGCTTTCGACCACTCGTTGCGAATCACAGAAATGGCTTCTGCAATACGATCATTGGCTGAGGCAACTTGCCCCTGATAGGTTGCCGCGTGATCACGTGGCACAAGGAACGTACTGACCCCATAGGTTAGGCCACGTTTTTCACGCACTTCGTTCATAAGACGGCTCTCAAAGGAGCCGCCGCCCAAGACATGATTGAGAATTGTTGCTGAGAAGTAGTCAGGGTCTTCTAGGGCAATCCCTGTGTGTCCAAACAAAGCGACAGATTGCGGTGTGTTAAAATCCACTACTGTTACGCCACCCTCTATTGTTACCTCAGCGGCCGGTGGCTGGGGGGCACCGGTTTCAGGTAAATCACCCAACAGCTCGTCCACGAGTATGGCCAGCTCGGCAGGTGTAATATCCCCAACCGCACCGACATACAGACGATCTTTTGCAAAGATATCGCCATGCGCATTTACCAAATCCTCTCGGGTCAATGCAGCTACGCTTTCGTTGGTTCCGGACAAATCAGTTGCATAAGGATGATCTCCAAACGTCATTCGATTGAACGCAGCACCCACGATTGCATCAGGATCAGTCGTATCCGACAACAAACCTGCAAAAACCTGACCACGCACCCGTTCGATATCAGGTTCGTTAAAGTTTGGATCAACAATAGATGAACGTAAAAGTGCAACTGCATCATCACGGTTTTCAGACAAAAACCTTGCTGAAACGGACAGGAAGTCCGAATTTAGATTATAAGAAAAACTAGCTGCCAAATTTTCAACGGCACGGGCAAAGCCACGCGAGTCTAGGTCCCCAGCGCCCTCTTCCAATAGCCCAGTCATTAAATTCAATGCGCCACGTTTTTCCAGACGATCTAGCGATCCACCTCCACGAAACCGCAATTCAAGTGCCATAAAAGGGATAGACGGTTCTTCAACCAACCATGCGGTAATTCCACCAGGTGAAATA
>JABGTH010000350.1 GCA_018647275.1 Paracoccaceae bacterium | reverse complement strand
TTGCTTACCTCGTCCCATTGAGACCAAAAAATTCTTTTCTTCTTGAACGGCCTCAAAGTCCGCCTTACCCCGCATTTCATGCCATCCACATGCAATAAGGGACTGCGCAACCGCTCCGCCCAGTGTGTTTCCCGGTCCAGCAACAATAAACAGGTCAGGTGCAAATTCCTGTGCGGCAGCTTTGATTGCACCTGCAAAGTTATAGGTCTGTGTTACTTGGGAACCTAAAGTGTAGTCCCACATCGCTTTAGTATCGCAGCCATCTGGCCACCAAATCTTACCGAAGCCATCAATTAACGGTACTTTGGGTGCAGACACCCTTAAATTAGCTAATTGTGTACGACCTTGCGCCGCGACCACTTCCTGCAAGGGACTGTGAAACGCTGCATGGTTTTGCAAGCGCATCGGGAAGTGTCCAACTTTAGGAACCGCGTTTTCAAATGCAGCCAAACCCTTCTCATTGCCTGCAAAAACAAGAATACCGCCGAGGTTGATAGAGATACAAAGGTCATGACCTGGTTTGGTATCGATCTGTTTAACCAATGCCAGAAGTCCAGTTTTCACAACCTCATCAACAACCCAGTCTGCATCACAAACTGAGTAGATCAGCTGCCCACCGATCAGGTTCTGTTGCATCAGGTTGCCCATAGTGTTCACGAGGCGAAATCCATCTTGAACAGAAACAGCGCCTGCAAGCGCCATGGCAATATACCAACCCATGGAATTACCCGTAACTGCGACAACTTCGATATCATCCGCTAATGAACTGCCGTCGCAATATGCGCTTGCGTAGATCAAGCCAGAAGCATTGTCGCCGCGCGTATAGACGTTTGCGTCGAATTTCTCAGCGGCGTCTAGCGTTGTTATGGCAGATTGCCCCAACGCAGCACGTTGGGTGTCAAAACCGTTCAACTCGGCGTCAAATCTAGGACTGTGTTGTTTGAGGTATCCCAATTCGGGTGCGTTATATGTTCCGCGCCCTGGACAAATAAAAACAGCGCGGCGGGTCATTTTTCAACCCGTTTAATCAATTTGTGTGCCGCATCAATAATACTATCCTTGGAAGGCATCGTTGCACCATATGCAGGCCCTGTCGTGATAAAGCTGTCCTCGGCCACCAACCTAGCGAAATTGCCAACCTCTGCCTCGGCAAACAAGGCCATCAAGCCTTCGGCCTGCCCGCCGGTCCCTCGACATTCATCAACGATTAAAACATTTTTGCAGCCGTCAAGTGCGCGAAACAAAGCTTCGTGGGGCAATGGTGCCAACCAACGCAAATCGATCACGCGGGTTTTGATCCCTTCATTTTCCAACACATTAACCGCTTGGCGCGATAGGTAATGACCATTACCATAAGTTACGATTGCCAGATCCTGCCCATTGCCATGAATACCAACCTCGCCCAACCCGATCCGCTTTTCAGGCGATGGATAGGTATCCATCCAAGTGCCATCCCCATCCTCAAGATCACGTGCGTGATAAAGGGCAATCGGCTCCACAAAGACCACAACCCGCTGTTCTTCACGTGCAAGCCGCACTGACTCGCGCAACATCCGAGCAGCTTCTGCGCCACTTGATGGACATGCAATTATGACGCCAGGAATATCCCGCAATACAGCAAGGGAGTTGTCGTTGTGAAAATGTCCACCAAACCCCTTTTGATAGCCAAGGCCCGCAACGCGCAACACCATTGGGTTAGTAAACTGACCGTTGGAAAAGAAAGAGAGCGTTGCCGCCTCGCCGCGTAGCTGATCCTCTGCATTGTGCAAATAAGCAAGGAACTGAATTTCAGGGATCGGGATAAAACCATTGTGACTCATACCAAGTGCAAGACCCAAAATTGATTGCTCGTCCAACAAGCTGTCGATGACGCGGGCTGGTCCAAATCGTTTTTGAATTTTTTGAGTGACCCCATAAACGCCCCCCTTTAGACCGACGTCTTCCCCCATCATGACCACTTCAGGATGGTCCAGCATGAGGTCAATAAGAGCCCAATTGATCAGCTTTCCCATTGTTTGAGGTAATGTTTGAGTTTTTAGCTCGTTACCAAATGCGATGCTGCGGGCATCGGTATCCACCCCGTTGCTTGGTTTGCACCCGCGCACTGGTGGAATGATGCTCTCCATAATCTGGCTGGCTGATGATAGCCGTGGGCGTTTGACGGCTTCATGTGACAGTGTAAATACCCGTTTTTGGGTTTGATTATACATCTCAAGTGCACGTTCCACACTAAGTGCACCGGCATCACGCAATAGCCTGACAGAATGTAGTAATGGATCGTTTGCTTCGTCTTGTTCAACCTCTGATTTTGGCAAATATGTGGTGGCTACATCTGGCCCTGCGTGCCCATATAGGCGGACCATCTTTAGGTGTAAAAATGCCGGTTTTTTGCGGGTCCGTACATATGCTGCTGCTTCTTGTGTGACAGCGTATGTGTCATAGATATCGAGGCCGTCCGCCTCGAAGTACTTAACCCCTGGCCTGTGTTTCATCGATGCGGCGATCCAGCCATGGGGTGTTTTCGTGGAAATCCCGATTCCGTTATCTTCACAAACAAACAAAAGTGGCAAAGGTGCCGATTGAACAGATGACCAACCCGCTGCATTAAAGGCCCCCTGCGCGGTTGAGTGATTGGCCGACGCGTCGCCAAATGAGCAAATCGCGATGCCGTCTTCTGGCAACTGGCGGTGTTCAGGTGCGTGACGGCGTGCCGTGCCAAGCGAATAAGCAGCCCCAAGCGCCTTTGGCAGATGACTGGCAATCGTAGAAGTCTGTGGCGGGATAAACAGGTCTTTGGAACCCAGAACCTTATGGCGCCCCCCACTAATTGGATCATCCATAGAACATGTAAAACTGAGCAGCATGTCCCACGTCATCGTTTGACCCGTTACTTGATCTGCTCGGGCCAATTGAAATGCTGCATCACGGTAGTGCAAAAACGCAATGTCATCGGGGCGCAGTGCGCGTGCGACGGCAACCATGCCTTCGTGCCCAGATGAACCAATGGTGTAAAACCCCTGCCCTTCCTTTTGCATGCGACGGCTGGTGATATCTAAAGCGCGGCTAGTGAGCTGAGCACGATAGATTTCAACCGCTGTGTACGGGTCTAGACCAGATTTTGGCGCTGCACCGGTTGGAAGTTCATTGGCAGCGACACGACGCAGGAAATTACCGTGAACAATATTAGCGCGATCCATGATGAATTCCTATTTGGCGTCTTGAAGGATAAGTTCTTTATACAATTTTCGAATT